>JAISYE010000216.1 GCA_031297485.1 Clostridiales bacterium | reverse complement strand
CCCCCTCCAGGCGCTCGTTTGTATTCTTTTCCTTCTTCTCTTTCTGCTTTTGGTATTAGTCCCTTTACTGCTTCCCTAAATGTTTCTGTTATTTTCCATGATTTTTCTTGTTTCATTTTTATCTATCCTTTTTTATATATTTATCGCCATTTTGCATAATAAACTTTAATTAAGGATAGGCTCTTAGTCCTGCGTGACAACCCGCGGAACGCTTATCCCAAACTCGACCTGACGGAATACAAAGCCAAGGTCGACCTTTTGGAGAAAATAATTGAAATCAACATTCAGCGGATTGCGGACAAGCTGAAAGAACCCTCCACGGTTGTGACGCTTGAAAACACCCAGACGCTGCGTGATGAGATAAACGGCCTGATTGACGGGTTCAATCAACAAATCCAAGCCAACAATGCAATCGTAGGGGCGAAGCGTCAGAAGCAAGCCGAGTGCAACACCAAAGTTTGGCAGCTTATCGCGTTTACGCTCCAGAATGATGTTACGGCATACAAGGCAAAGCGGAAGTCGGTTGACGACGAAATCACCGGCCTGATGAAGCTAATCACTGACGGCGGCAAAGTGTCGCGGGGATTGGAACTGGAAATTGCCGAACTGAACAAGAAAATCGTCAGCACCCTTCCGACTATCACGAGCATAAACACGCTGCTAGGCGATTCGGGTTTTCAGGGCCTTCTGCTGCGGGAGAAGCGCGGGTATCAGAATGTTTATGAAGTGGTTCGCCAAGCTGGTCAGGTCGCCGAGAAACTCAGCGAGGGCGAGCGGAATTTCATAGCCTTTCTGTACTTCTACCACCTTGTGCGCGGCGGACATTCCGACACCGAGGTTAGCAAAGACAAAATCGTGGTCATCGACGACCCGGTTTCCAGCCTGGACAGCGGCGGTCTATTCATTGTCAGCGCCCTTGTGCGGGAGATGATTGAAGTCTGCCGCAACAACGCCGATTATCTGGACAATCAAGTTGAGGGCGATTACATCAAGCAGCTTTTCATCCTCACCCACAACGTCTACTTCCACAGGGAGATAACCTACAACCAGGCTGCCCGCTACCGGTATGTATCGTTCTACACGGTCAACAAGGCGGGCAACAACTCGTCGATACGGCTCTGCACGCGTCAAAGCCAGAAGGTGCCGACCGAGCGGGAGAATTTCAACCCTGTGCAGAATTCCTACGCCGCTCTTTGGAGCGAGTACCGCGAGGTAGACACGGCAATCCCCGTGCTGAACGTTATCCGCCGCATACTGGAGTATTACTTCATGCAGCTTTGCGGCTACGACGGCGTTAACCTTCGCAAGCGGGTTCTGGAAGAACACAGGGGCAAGTTTATCGAGCTGGTGGAAGGAGGTCAACCTGACTACACGAAATACCACCTCGCCTCGGCGATGCTATCCTACCTCAGCGCGAACTCCGTGGGATTCTCCGACGGCTTGAATTACGTCGACGGCTGTGCCGACATCAACCTCTACCGCGCGGTCTTCAAGCTGATATTTGAAGCCTTACAGCAGGAACAGCACTACAACATGATGATGGGCGAGGAAGCGGAATGATTCCCGCGCATATGCAACCAGCCAGAACTTTGAGACCGAAAAGCAGGCGCAGAAAATTGCTCGGCAAGTCTAAGACATAAAACCTAAGACCTAAGACCTTGGGGCTCTGCCCCAAACCCCGCTGGGGACTTCGCCCCCAGACCCCTTATCAAGGGCGGCGAGTATGGGGACTTTAATGTGGCAATCGCCCCCGATAGTCGAGCTTGCTCGACGCAGACCCCTTATCAAGGGCGGCGAGTATGGGGACTTTAATGCGGCAATCGCCCCCGATAGTCGAGCTTGCTCGACGCAGACCCCTTATCAAGGGCGGCGAGTGCGTAGGGGCGAGCGCAAAATAAAAAAGCCCGTGAACGCCGTCATAATCAGGCATTCACGGGCTTCGCTTAAATAATCCCTATCGCGCCCCGCCTTGGGGCGGGCTTTTTTTATCTTTATTATTCAAGTACAACCTGGTCGAAATAAATAGCGCCCAGAGCGGAAATTCTCATACCCTTGACATAGGGCTTAAAACCGAACCGGTTTACATAATAGTAGATGGGCGCTACAGGCAGCGCTTCCATCAGTATATCCTCAGCCTGATGGAGCAGCTTGTCCCGTTCGGCCAAGTCGCTAACAGCGCGAGCCTGGTTAAGCAGCGAGTCGTATTCGTCGTTGTAAAACGCCGCGTCGTTCTGTCCAGACTTGGTCATCCACATGTCAAGGAATGTGGACGGGTCAAGATAGTCGCCAATCCAGCCGTGCCGCGCTATAAGATAGTCGTGGCCGTTGCGGGCTTCCTGGAAAGCCGCCCATTCCATGTTCTTAAGCTCAACCGTTATGCCCAGGTTCTTTTCCCATTCCATTTGAAGGGCCTGCGCTATAACCTCGTGGCTCGCCCCAGCGTTGTAGGTGTAAGTCAAAGTGGGGAAGTTCTCGCCGTTAGGGAACCCGGCTTCGGCCAGCAATTGCTGCGCAAGCGCTACGTCGCCCTTGGGGTTGTAGTACTCTGTCTGCGCGAAACTGGTGCCGTCGGAATTGCCTAAGGCCGGGGGCACATAGCTGTAGGCCGGCTCCGAGCCGTCCTTCATAATGTTATCCGTTATAGCGGTCTTGTCAATGGCCAGCAGCAGGGCTTTGCGCACTCGCGGGTCCTGCAGGGCTATAGCGCCCGGCAGACTAATCTCCGACGCCTTGTCGTAATCTAGGTTGAAGCAGAAGAAATATGTGCCAATATACGGATGGATTTGAACAATACCGGCTTCTACGCCCGGGCCGACCTCCGCGATAGGCACGTTGTACACGCCGTCAAATTCTCCGGCCTGGAAAGACGCGTAGGCCGAGTTGCTGTCCTCAACTTGACGGATATCCAGCTCCGCAAGCTTTACCACCGAAGGGTTCCAATAATTCTCGTTTTTAACAAGTAAATAGTTGACCTTGTCGTTGTTTTCCACAATTTTGTACATACCATTGCTTATAAATGTGGAGGGGTCAAAGGTCCACCTGTCCGGGTCTGCGGACACAACGTCCTCGCGCACGGGGTAAAACGCCGGGAACGCGCACAGGGACAGGAAAAACGGCGTGGGGTTCTCCAGCTCCACTTGCACCGTGTAGTCGTCCAGAGCCTTTACTCCCAATTCCTCCGCGGGTACTGTGCCGTCGAAATACGCCTCGCCGTTCTTCACATAGAAGAACAGGAACGCGTAGTCAGCCGCCAGTTCACCGGAAGCCGCGCGCCGCCAGGCGTACACAAAGTCGTTGGCGGTTACGGGCTTGCCGTCCGACCACTTGGCGTTATTCCGGAGATGGAAGGTGTAGGTAAGACCGTCGTCGGAGATGTCCGTGGTTTCAGCCACGCCGGGAACCGGCAGGTCGTTTTCGTCCAGCCTTTGCAGTCCCTCGAACATGTTCGCCAGCACGACAAACCCGTCTACCGCGTTGTTAAGCGCGGGGTCCAAGGTAGCCACCGCCGTCAGGTTAAATATCATCCGGGTGGTGTTACCGCTGGCGGTTACGCTGGATGCGTTGCCGGGGTCCTCACTCTGCGTATTACCCCCCCCCCCTCCGCCTTCGCCGCAAGCGGCCAGCACAGAGAGGCTAAGCACAACAGTCAGCGCAAAAGCGCAGATTTTGGTTAATTTCTTCATTTCTTTAAACCTCCTAATTTTTTTCTATGAAAAAAGCCGCAGCTTTTATCACCATAACCGTGGTTTGTTGGTCTAAGGCGTATTTGAAAAGCCCTTAGAGCGCGAAATTTCTTATAAAACCGCCGCAAGGATAGCCGGGCAAGACCGACTATCGCACTCGCCGCCCTTGACATGGGGTCTGCGTCGAGCAAGCTCGACTATCGGGGGCCAACGAACAAACCATCGTTAGGTCCCCAGCGGGGTTTGGGGCCTAACGGTGAAAACCACGAATGAACACGAATGAACACGAATACAAACCATTCGTGTCCTAAGGCGCGTTTGAAAATCCCTTAGAGCGCGAAACTTCTAATAAAACCGCTGTAATGATAGTCGAACAAACTCGACGCAGCCCTTTTGCTGCGTTCGCCCCTACGCACTCGCCGCCCTTTAAGAAGGGGTCTGGGGGCCAACGAACAAACCATCGTTAGGTCCCCAGCGGGGTTTGGGGCAGAGCCCCAAGGTCTTAGGTCTTATGTCTTAGCTCTTAGCTCTTAGCTCTTATGCCTTATGTCATCCGGAACCCACCCGGAAGTGTCTTTAAACATAGAGACTACAGGCCACTTTATGGCCGCCGCCCAAGTCTGTCAGTTCAGGGTCGCCTTCCGCGCACTTACCCATGGCGTAAGCGCACCGGCCTTTAAACCTGCAGCCAGGGGGCGGGTCGATGGGCGAAGGAATGTCGCCCTCTAAAATAATGCGCTTCTGCGCCTGCGCGGCGTCTGGGTCCGCAACGGGCGCGGCCGATAGCAGCGCCCGGGTGTAAGGGTGCTTCGGGTTTTCGTACACCTCGTCGGCCTTGCCGTGCTCGGCCAGCCTGCCCAGGTACATGACGCCTATGTGCGTGGATATATGTTTTACCATGGATAAATCATGGGCTATAAACAGGTACGTAAGGTTCAGCTTTTCCTGCAGTTCCTCCAGGATATTTATAATCTGCGCCTGTATAGAGACGTCCAAGGCGGACACAGGCTCGTCGCACACAATAAACTTAGGCTCCACCGCCAGCGCCCGGGCTATGCCTATGCGCTGCCGCTGCCCTCCGGAAAACTCGTGGGCGTAACGGTTTATATGGTCGCCAGCCAGCCCCACACGCTCCAGCAGCCCGGCTATTACCTCGGTGCGCTCCGCGCCGGTATACAGGCCGTGTATGTCTATGGCCTCGCCTATTATGTCGCCTACTGTCATCCTCGGGTTTAAGGACGCATATGGGTCCTGGAATATCATCTGCATACTCTTGCGCAAGGGCTTAAGTTCCTTCCGTGTCATGCGGGTTATGTCCTGGCCGTCAAACTTTATCCTGCCGCCCGTGGGGTCGTACAGGCGGATAGCTGTCCGGCCTATGGTCGTCTTGCCGCAGCCCGATTCCCCTACCAGTCCTAGGGTTTCCCCTGCGTTTATCGTAAGCGTTACCCTGTCCACAGCTTTTACAAAACTCGTGGGCTTGCGAAGCCCCAACCCGGTCTTGGCCGGGAAGTACATGCGCAAATTTTCCAATTCCAACATGGGCTTGGGGTTCATGACTGACCCTCCTTCCCCCACGGGGCGGTTACGGAAGCGTTTCGGTCGTTTAAGAAGCAGGCCGAGTCATGCTCCTCGGATATTTTATAAAACGGCGAAGGGGCTCGCAGGCATATTTTCATGGCGTAGTCGCACCGGGGCGCAAAAGGGCATCCAGGCGGCGGCTTGAACAAGTCCGGCGGCTGGCCGTCTATTGGCTTAAGCTTTTCCTTCGCGGCAGACTTGGTGCGCGGGTTTGGAACGGATTTCATCAGTCCCAGGGTATAGGGATGCCTGCTGTGGTAAAAAATATCCCGCGCCGGGCCTAGTTCCACAATAAGACCGCCGTACATCACCGCCACGCGGCTGCATATATCGGCCACAACCCCCAAGTCGTGGGTTATTAAAATAATTGATGTATCAAGGCGCGCCCGCAAGTCCTTCATAAGGTCCAAAATCTGCGCCTGTATGGTCACGTCCAAGGCTGTGGTCGGCTCGTCCGCTATTATCAGTTTAGGGCGGCATATGAGGCTGGCGGCTATCATGGCGCGCTGGCGCATTCCGCCGGAAAATTCGTGCGGATACTGGTTTATACGCTTTTCCGCGTCCGGTATGCCAACCAGGCGCAGCATATCCAGGGCGCGCTTGCGCGCTTCGCCCCTTGTCACTCGTTTGTGCTTTATCAAGTGTTCTGTCAGCTGGCTTCCTATGCTAAGCAGGGGATTTAAGGAGGTCATGGGGTCCTGGAATATCATGCTTATTTCGTTCCCCCGCAGACGTGCCATCTGCTTGTCAGTATACTTTGTGATGTCACGGTCTTCGAATATTACCTGGCCTTCCGTTATTTTACCGGTTTCCGCCAGCAGCCCTGTCACGGACAGCATGGAAACCGACTTTCCGCAGCCGGACTCGCCCACTATACCCAGCACGCCGCCGTGGGAAAGTTCCAGCGAAATACCCCGCACAGCCTTTACCTCGCCGATATGCGTAAAAAACGAAGTATGCAAGTTGATTATCTGCAGCAGTTTCATAAATATCAGTCCTTCATTTTTGGGTCCAGCGCGTCGCGCAGCCCGTCGCCAAAGAGGTTAAACGCCAGTATGATAACGCTTATCATCAGCGCGGGGAAAAACATTTGATACGGATATTGGTTTAGCCCGGCAAGCGCATCGTTGCACAGCGTGCCCAGGGAAGCCCGCGGGGCGGAAAGCCCCAGCCCGATAAAGCTCAAAAACGCCTCTAAGAAAATAGCCTGCGGCACAAGCATCATAGTTGTAACAGTTATAGAACCAAGACAGTTGGGTATCAGATGCTTTATTAACACGCGCCAGTCGGATGCGCCCAGGGCCTTGGCGGCCAGCACAAACTCCTGCTGTTTAAGCTGCAGAATTTCGCCCCGCACTATACGCGCCATGCTTATCCAATATGAAATGGAAAACGCTATTATCATGGTGCCGATTTCGCTGCCTTCGGCCCCCGGACGGTTAAGGAAGGTCATTAATATAATAACGTATATAGTCAATGGTATAGAATAAAGCACGTCAACAATGCGCATCATTATAATATCCGCGCGGCCTCCGAAGAACGCGGACACGCTTCCGTACAGCACCCCTATAACCAGGTTTATGAGCGCGGCCACTAGGCCTATAAGTATGGAGTAACGCGCGCCATAAAATACCCGCACAAATACGTCCCTTCCTATATTATCCGTGCCAAACCAGTGCCGCGCGTTAGGGGAGTTATTGGAAATCTGCAGTTCTCCGGTATTGTACTTATCCACCGACACCTCCGGAATTATGATAGCGCACAGCATAATAGCCACGATAATCATAAGGGCCGCAAAGGACACCCGGTTGCGGGACAGGCGCGTCCAAACGTCACGCCAGTACCCTACGCTTGGCCGCACTATGGACTCGGTCTTTTTTTCCGCGTCAGAAGCCGCCGCGAATAAGGCGGTGTCAAATTCAGGGTTATTCATTACATTCACCTCGGACTGTTCTTAAGCGTTATTTTGCAATTTTATTCGCGGGTCTACCACTACATATAATATATCCACAAGGAAATTACAGGCTATGATAAAAATACAGTAAAAGATAACGACACCCATTACAACGGAGTAATCCCTGCGGGAAACCGACTGCACAAAATCGCTGCCAAGCCCCGGCACGGCGAACAAGCGCTCGATTACAAAACTGCCTGTCAGCACGTTTGCGATAAGAGGCCCCATATAGGTAATAACAGGCAGTATAGAATTACGCAGGCCGTGTTTAAAAATTATGGTGGATTTATCCAAGCCCTTTGCCCGCGCGGTACGCATAAAGTCGGAATTCTTAACCTCCACATACTTTGTGCGTGTCAGGCGCGTAATAAACGACAGTCCTATTCCGGAAAGGGCTGCTGCCGGCATAATATAATGCCGCCAGGATGTGAAACCCGTGGTTGGGAGCCATCTAAGCCGCACGCCCACAGTGTAGAGCAGCACGGAACCTATGACAAAGCTGGGGATTGTTATGCCTAAAGTGGCGATTAAGGTGGCCGCCTTGTCCGCAAGCCTGCCCTGCCGCGCCCCCGCCAAAAGGCCCAGGCCCAACCCCGCCGCCAGCGACAGCGCCACGCTTACTATGCCGAGTTTTGCCGAATTAGGAAAAAACTGAAAAATAATGTCGCCCGTGACTTCCTTACCCTTGAATATCATCGACGTGCCGAAGTCGCCATGCAAAATGTTTCTCAAATAGATAACATACTGCTCCACTACGGGCTTGTCCAGTCCGTACTTGGCGTTCATGGCCTCCCGCGCCTTTTCCGTTATCCGCTCGCTTGTGAACGGTCCCCCCGGCATCAGCCTCATCAGAAAAAACGTCAGCGTTATTACCACAAAAATTGTCAGCAGGCTGGCTAAGAATCTGTCCAGAATGTATCTGCCCACAGCTGGCACCACCTTTTTGATAGGATTTGCTTTATTTTGGAGTATTACTTATTAAATTCGTATTGTAAATCCATTTGCGGAAATTGTCAATAAAAATATAATGCGCGCGCGCAGAATACGGCAGGGTCTTTCAGAGGTCAAAAGACTAAGACCAACGGACAGTTCACCGTTAGGGGCCTAACGACGGTTTGTTCGTTGGCCCCCCATACCGGATGTTCCGGCCCGCAGCCGGCGCCCGGTCCGCAGCCGGCGCCCGGTCCGCAGCCGGCGCCCGGCCCCGGTCGAGCTTGCTCGACGCAGACCCCTTCTTAAAGGCGGCGAGTGCGAAGCTTGCTCGACGCAGCGCTTTTGATGCAGGTACAGGCTTTTTAACAAAAGGGATTGGTTATTTTTTTCTTAAGTTCACGTTTATGGGGACTCATTCTCAAACAAAAGCGCAGGGTGCTTATGGAATAAGGTTTTAAGCGACGGGAAGGATTTTAAACTCGCAAGTGGAATTAAATACTTTACACCCGCAAATAATAAAACATGCGCATTCGCAGCCCGCGGGAAATCAAGCCCGGATATAGGGGCCGGCGCTGCGCGCAACGGAAAGGAAGCCTTATGTACAAACTGCTAATGACAGACCTGGACGGAACCTTACTGGACGACGCCGCGCGGATTCCCCCTAAAAACGCCGCATTAATAAAGGAAGCCACGGCGCGCGGCATAAAGGTGGTTATATCATCCGGGCGCTCGTTCCTGTCGCTTGCGCGTTTTGAAGAAGCGCTGGGGCTTATGAGGCCTGGGGGCTACGGAATCGCGTTTAACGGTGCGGTTGTTTATGAAACGGACAGCCGCAGGCACATACGCGACCTCAGGCTTGAGAATCACGTGTTTAAACTTATTCTGGCAGAAGTAAGGGCGTTTAATACCACAAACCTGGTCTACATATCCGACCGGCTTATTATTGACACTGTTACGGCCCTGGCGCTGAAGTACAGGGAAAAAAGCGGCATACCGCTTACTATGGCCGAAAGGCTTGAGGACATAGACACAGATATCTCAAAATTTATACTGCGCGGGCCGGAGGAGGAACTGTCCCGGGTTCAGCGGCGGCTTGCGCCCATAATAGCGGGGAAGTGCAACATGTTCTTTTCCGCCCGCGACTTATTGGAATTTACAAAACTTGGGGCCACAAAGGGCGAAGGGCTTAAATTCCTGGCGGAATATTTACAACTGGACCCATCGGAAATTATCGCGGTAGGGGACCAGGACAACGACATCTCAATGCTGCGGGCCGCCGGGCTGGGGGTCGCGGTGGCAAACGCCACAGACGCGGTGAAGAATGCGGCGGACTGCGTCACACGCGCCATCAACAGCGAATGTGCGCTTTGCGAGGTAATTGAAAAATTTTTGCAGAACGAATACATTTGCCAAACATGAAAACCTAAGACCTAAGACCTAAGACCTAAGACCTGAGACCTGAGACCTGAGACCTAAAACCTAAGACCTAAGACCTTAAAACCTTGGGGCTCTGCCCCAAACCCCGCTGGGGACTTCGCCCCCAGACCCCATGTCAAGGGCGGCGAGAGCAATAGTCGGTCTTGCCCGGCTATCGGGGCGAAGCCCCCTGCGGGGCTTGGGGCCAACGAACAAACCATCGTTAGGCCCCTAACGGTGAACTGTCCGTTGGTCTTAGGGTTTTGACCTTTCCCAAGCCTTAAGTGCGCGTGTATGGTACTTCGTCCCCAGCGGGGTTTGGGGCCAACGAACAAACCATCGTTAGGCCCCTAACGGTGAACTGTCCGTTGGTTTTAGGGTTTTGACCTTCCCCAACCTTAAGTTCAATATTTACGTTTCAGACCTTTCACTATTGGTCTTGGTTACTCATTACTTCATATAAGGCCAAAAGATTTTCGGTAGGTACGTCATGCGGCACGGTATGCGTGGGAGATAATATGTATCCCCCTCCCTCCGACAGTAGTTTAAGCATTTTCCGGCTTTCGGCGCGGACTTCTTCCTCAGTCCCGCTGACCAAGAGCCCTTGCGCGGATATGCCGCCCCATATTGTCATTTTATTGCCATATTCTTTCTTTATATATTCCACATCATAGCACTCGGGCTGAAAAGTCTGGTAGCAGTCCATGCCTATTTCGATAAGGTCAGGGAAAATATCGGCATTGCCGCCGCACGAATGTTGAATAACGTACCTGCCTTTATCCTTGGCCTTTTGATACAGCTTCTTGAGGAAGGGCTTTATAAACGTGCGCCAGTGTTCTTTCCCCATAATAAGACCGCGCTGGGACGCCCAGTCGTCGCCTATATAGAACGCGTCGAAGCCGTATGACAGCATAATGTCCATAACCTTTACGTTATATTCGTATATGTCGGACATCAGTCGCAGGAGCGCGTCCGGCGCAGCGGCCATCGCCATAAGCACCTCCTCGGCGCCGCATAAAGAGCAGGCCCTTTCGTACAGCGGCGCGCCTCCGACAAAGGTAAACATGTCTTCTTTCCCGTTTAAATGGCTTTCGATATCCTGCCGCAGCCGCTTTTCGTCGATTTCAGGGAACTTGTAGCCGTAATCTTCTATATCCGGAATCAGCGTGTTTACTACCCTGGAGGTTTCGCCTGTCGTCCGCCTTATCACGCCGGCCTCGTCTTTATTTAAGCCGCCGCCTATACTGGTTTCGTAACCGTATTGATAACCGTGCAGGAAAAACCCCCAATTCCTTGCAAAATCCTTGCCAAGTTCGCGTTCGAATTTTTCCCGCGCCGCGCCCGTAAAATACATCTGATACGGCACAATGCCCGTATCTTTGTGATTCAGCGCCGCGATTACCCTTTCTCGTCTCGTCATACCTGTCACCTTTCTATAAAATACTTGGGGTTACATCTTGATTTTATCACCATTCCGCGTATAAGCAATATGCCGTAGCTCCATTTTCCATTCTCCGTTCTCAATTCTCCATTTTCAATATACCATCCAAATTTTGAAAGACCATAAAAAATAAAAAACCTATAGAAAAAAAAAGCGTAATAAAGTATAATAGATACGATACATACCGGGCCGGAATTCCCGCCGCAAAAAGACGCGGGCGGGAACGGCGCCGAAGCCTCCGGCCCCGCCCGCAGGCAGGCGACACGCTTTCACGCCTAACGGACAGTCTCTAACGGTGATTTGGCCCTAACGGTGCTTTGTCCGTTGCGGTGATTTGTCCCTAACGGCGATTTTTCCGTTGCGGTGATTTTTCCGTTGCGGTGATTTGTCCGTTGCGTCGAGCAAGCTCGACTATCGGTTAGCTTGTCCGCCAGATTCTTACATGAGGGAGTTGCGTATGAAATTTAGAGAAGCAATATTGGGCATACTGGTAATAGCGATAATAATAATCATAATACTGCCGCCGCCGGCTATACTGCTTGACTTTCTGCTGATGCTGAGTTTTACCTTGGCGGTCATAATAATCCTAACCGCCTTGTATGCCCTGGAGGCGCTGGAAATGTCACTTTTTCCCACAGTGCTGCTGATAACCACGGTGTTCCGGCTGGCGCTGAATATATCCTCCACCAGGCTGATACTGTGGACGGGCGAAGCGGGGCAAGTGATAGAGACCTTCGGGCAGTTTGTGGCGGGCGGGAATATGGTGGTCGGCATTATAATCTTCGCCATAATAACCATAGTCAATTATATGGTCATCACCAAGGGTTCCGAGCGCGTGGCGGAAGTAGCGGCGCGCTTTACGCTGGACGCTATGCCGGGCAAGCAGATGGCGATAGACGCGGATTTAAACACCGGGCTTATAGACGAGGAGGAGGCCAAGACCCGGCGGAAGAAGATTCAGGACGAGGCCAATTTCTACGGCGCTATGGACGGCGCCAGCAAGTTTGTAAAAAACGACGCCATAGCAGGTATATTAATCACGTTTGTAAACCTTATAGGCGGTACGGTAATGGGCGCCACGGGCATAACCACGGGCGACCCGCTTCCGCTGGGCGAAGCCATACAGGTATATTCCCTGCTGACCATAGGCGACGGGTTGGTGGGCTCCATACCCGCGCTCTTGATATCAATAGCTACCGGCTTGATTGTAACTAAGGCCACGGCCGAGTCCCAGCTAAGCACGGAAATGAGCAGGCAGCTATTCGGCAAACCGGTTGTTTTATACGTGGCGGGCGGCGTGCTGGTGTTTCTGGGCATCTTTACTCCGCTGCCCTGGTACTTTTACGTACCCTTCGGCGTTATACTTATAATATTGGCCAACGCCCAGGACAGGAATCTGCAAATAGCGGCCATTCAGTCTGAGATTACCACAGGCGACAGCGCCGCGGACGAAATCCGCAGGCCGGAAAACGTCACGGCCCTGCTGGACGTGGAACCTATACTGCTGCTGTTCGGCTACGGTCTTATTCCACTGGCGGACGCCGCCCAAGGGGGCGACCTCATGGACCGCATAGTGATGATCCGCCGGCAGATTGCGCTGGAATTAGGCGCCATAGTGCCCACAATACGCCTGCGGGACAATATCAAACTCGCGCCAAACCAGTACCGCATATTAATCAAGGGTGTGGAAGTGGCCGGCGGCGAAATAATGTTCGACCATTACATGGCCATGAACCCCGGATATGTGGAGGAAGAAATAGACGGCATAGAGACAGTGGAGCCTTACCTGGGCCTGCCAGCCATGTGGATATCCGAATCCCAGCGGGAACGGGCGGAGGCTTTAGGCTATACGGTTGTGGACCCCCCGGCCATAATCGCGACCCATATTACGGAAATAATCCGGAGACACCTGCACGAGCTGCTGACCCGTCAGGACGTACAGAAGCTCATAGATAACATAAAAGAAGCGAACAGCGTACTGGTGGAGGAACTGGTGCCAAAGCTGGCGACCATAGGCGACATCCAAAAGGTGCTGGGTAACTTGCTTCGGGAAGGCGTGTCTATACGGGACCTTGTGACAATATTGGAGACACTGGCGGACTACGCGCACATGACACGCGACACGGACATGCTGACGGAATATGTGCGTCAGGCCCTGCGCCGGTCTATATCCAAGCATTATTTTGAAGGCGGCGTAAATAATGTAATAACCTTGGACCCGGCGCTTGAACAGCAGATAATGGGCAGCGTACAGCAGACGGAACAAGGCTCGTATCTGGCGCTCGACCCGGCAACCACGCAGAAGATATTTGATAATCTTAACGCGGAGCTTAACAAGCTTACCTCAATGGGGCTGCAGCCGATAATATTGACCTCGCCGCTTGTGCGCACATATTTTAAACGCCTGATAGACCAGGTAGCGCCGGAGTTAGTGGTCCTGTCGTACAATGAGATAGAGCCTTCTGCCGAAATACAATCCATAGGGATGGTGAGTCTCGCATGAAAATGAAGAAATATGAAGCGCGCACAGAACAGGAAGCCATCGAAAAAGTCAAGAACGACCTGGGCTTGGACGCTCTTATTTTGAATATAAAGAAGGTGCAGCCGCGAGGGATTTTTTCCGCGCTGCGCAAACCCCATGTGGAATTGGTGGCCGCATACGAGGAAAAAACCTTCGAGGAACCGGACATAACGGACACCGCGCAAGCCCCGCCTGCCCTCCAGCAGGCGGCTTCCGTTCAAAGGGCCGCGCCCATCGCGGCAATACCCCGGGCGCCTTCCAGCCGCCGTACTACAACTGGCGTGGGGGCGGCTTCGGCCCAGCAGCAGACCGCCTCCAGCCAGCAGGTAACGCCGTTTCCGGAAGCTGTGCCGGACCCCCGGGCAGCGCCTTTAATGACCGAACCGCCCTTAACCTCGGAGGAAGCGATCATATTGGAGCAGAAGTCCACCATAGAGGCGCTGGAGCAAAAACTGGACGTATCGGAAGAGTTAATAACGCAGCTGATGGCGCGGCTGTCCGCCAGCCAGGCGGATTCCGAACGTAAATACGAAAACGAGATGGTGCAGTTTTTTTATGACACGCTGGTTGGACAAGGTGTAACAGTGGCAATAGCGGAAAAGCTGCTGGCGGACGTGGCCATGTTCGACAAAAAAGACGTTGACATGGACGTTATCGTAAAAATAGTGTATAACAATATATATAATATATTAAAGGACCCGCCGGCGCTGTCAACTAAGCGCTCCAGACGCGGCAAGCCGCAGATAGCGGCGTTTATAGGGCCTACCGGCGTGGGCAAGACCACGACAATCGCGAAACTTTCGTCAGAGATAGTTTTTAAGCACAAACTGCGCCTTGGGCTTATAACAGCGGATACCTACCGCATAGCCGCGGTGGAGCAGCTGAAAACCTACGCGCAGATATTGGGCCTGGACGTGGGCGTAGCCTACGACGCGGAGGACCTGCGCGCTAATCTGGACAGAATGATAAATGTAAAGGATGCGATTTTTATAGATACAGCGGGCCGTTCCCATCGGAACGAAGAAAACCTGCGGGAATTGCAGGAATTATTGGATAAAATTCCGGAATGTCAGCGGATATTAGTCCTTAGTTCCACGACCAAGTATGAGGATTTGTTGAGTATAGTGGACACCTACCTTAAGATAACGGATTTCTATATTATTTTCACAAAACTGGATGAGACTGAATGTTTGGGAACAATATTGAATATATGTTTTTTAACCGGCAAGAAAGTCGCTTATATAGCCACGGGCCAGAATGTCCCCGACGACTTCGAGAAAGTGGAGCCGGACAAAATGACTAAGGCGCTGATGGGCCTTGGCGTCGGGGGTGCGTACTGATGAACGACCAGGCGGAAAAATTAAGGTCGCTCAGCAAGGAAGTGATACCGCCGGCGCCGAGATATAATCCGGCGCGCGTTATTTCAATTACGAGCGGGAAGGGCGGTGTGGGAAAGACAAACTTGGCGATTAATCTGGCGATACAACTGCGCAAGCATGACAAGCGCGTAATGGTAATAGATGCTGACTTTGGGTTAGCGAACGTGGAAATGCTGTTCGGTATAACGCCCCGCTACTGCTTTGGCGACTTGCTGTACGGCACTAAGACCATAGACGAGGTAATAACGGAAGGCCCGATGGGTATTAAATTTATTTCCGGCGGAACGGGCCCAAGCAAACTGGCCAATGTAACGGACAGGCATGTGTACCATTTTTTAGAGAACATGAGCACGCTTGACAATATATCCGATTTTGTGATAGTAGATACCGGAGCGGGAATATCGAAAACAGTTGTAAATTTTGTAAAAGCCTCTAATGAGACCATAGTGGTGACAACACCGGAGCCGACCTCCATAACTGACGCGTATACGATAATAAAGACTTTGCGAGAAGAAAAAAACTCAATGCCGGAGTTTAAAATAGTGGTGAACCGGACAGATTCACTGGATGAAGGCGAAGAGGTATACAGCAAGCTAAGCAAGGTTTCCGTAAAGTTCCTGGGCATACCGCTGCAGTACCTTGGCTCCATACCCTATGACCCATATCTTGTAAAGGCGGTTAAAGCGCAGGAACCGGTTACAATGTGCTTCCCATCCTCAACCTCTGCAAGAGCTATAGATAAAATATGCCTGGAACTTTTAAACATCGCGTCTTCTGACGGCGCCAACCGCGACGGGTTTAAGGCGTTTATAAAGAAACTGACAAACGCGTTTTCTAATTGAGTAGAAACAAGCAAGCCTGGACGGGCGGGCGGGAAAGGAGAAATTACTATGTTCGGCAGCATAAAAGTGGGCGACAGGCTGGAGATATCCCTAAAGCGCGATAAAGACACCGGCAAGGCCTATGTCAGCCAGGTCGAAAAAATACTGGGCAAAAATCAGCTGTTGGCGCAGGTGCCAATTTCCTATGGGCAGTTGGTGAGGTTGTCAGTGTCAGATTATTACTCATGTCTTTTTTTCACCGAAAGTGGTATGCTGATATTCGACGCGACAATAATGGGCTACATCACGGAGGAGGGCTCTAACTTCATGACACTTGCGCTTAAAACCACGGGCGAAAAGGTACAGCGCCGGGAGTTTTTCCGCTTTATGTGCCTGTTGCCTATAAAATTTTCAGTGGTGCAAGACCCAGGAACCCCGGGGGAACCAAGTAACGCAATACACGAAGGGGTAATCAAGGACTTGGGCGGCGGCGGCGTCAGGTTTGTTTCCAACGGCGTGATATCCGAAGGCGCGAAAATAAAGTGCGTTGTGTTGCTTAACGGCGAATATTTTGTCGCGGTCGCGAAAATATTGTATAAACAGGTATTCCCCAAGTCCATATACAAATATCAGTATCGGGGCATGTTTATCGGCCTGCTGCCAAGCGAGCAGGAACGAATTGTACAGTTTATATTTAATGAGCAGCGCAAGAATTTGCGGAGAACAGGGGTTTCCCAAAGCTCTAACGCCTGACTTGGCGAGCGCCGGAACAGGGGGCATACAAATTTGACTCTGCTGCAAAAGTAATATTTGTTCATTAGGCTATTCGCGGATAATTCATTTAAAGCGCATAATTATACAAAAAATGGAGTTTTCGCAGTAGAAATATATAAACAATAGGGGGATTCGCATGGGCCAAAAAGAGGAAGAAGCCCTAATTGACAGCACGGACAAGAATTACGATATTGTATTTAAAGACGCTTTGAGTTTATTCAGCGGTAAAAGTCTGGAATTTTTGGGGATAAACGGTTTGCCGCCGCTAGGGAAGCCTTTAAAGACCGAACTGCCGGATATAAGCGCCCACACCGCGTTTTCGGATTTAACATACGATATTCCGGGCCTAGGCGGCGTGCACTTGGACGCGGAGGACAAAATAAGTACGGATGACCTTATACGATTTTGCGAGTATGTACTGCGGCTTATAAAAGCCTACAAAATGGATTTTATGTCCATAATATTTACGCGCCATAAGCCCTCAGCGACTAAGTTGAACTTTAAGGCTTTGAAATTTAAACCCATAATAGTGTGCCTGGCGGACCGGGACGCCGACAAGACGCTGGCCAGGCTCAAAGAGGAAATAAAAAACAGCGGGCAGGTAAACGAGTTGGAGCTTATCTACCTACCGCTGTACGCGAGCAAGAATCTCAACGTAACCGAACTGCTGATGGAAAGCGCGGCGTTAGTACGGCAGTTAGATATACCGGACGTTATGGCCGATAAAATTTTAGCGATGATGCTGGTATTGGCAAACAAGCTGGTGGATAAAAACAGCTTGGACAATATTTGGAAGGAGTTTTCGAGAATGTACAAGTTGAAGGTTTTAGAGGTCGCGGAAGAACAAGGCATGCGGAAAGGCGTACGGAAAGGCGTACGGAAAGGCATGCGAAAAGGCGTACAGAAATACAGGGAAGTAGTGACCAACATGCTTTCAAACGGCGCGTCTTATGAATTTGTTATGAAGGTAACGGGGCTGTCGGAAGAAAAGCTCGCCGAACTGGAACGGAAAGCGTCAAAAGACGTATAATAAACAGCTTGGACAATATTCGGAAGGGGTTTTCGAGAATGTACAAGTTGAAGGTCTTAGAGGTCGCGGAAGAACAAGGCATACGGAAATACAGGGAAGCAGTGCCCAACACGCTTTTAAACGGCGCGCCTTATGAATTTGTTATGGAGGTAACAGGGCTGTCGTAAGAAAGTCCTGCCGAACTGGAACGGAAAGTTCGCTCGCACATATAACAGGAGGGTAAGTAATGAGCAATTTTATGAAATACAACGCAATGCATTTTGACACTTTAAGGGAAATAGCCAACATAGGTTCCGGCAATGCCATTGCGGCCCTGGGAAAGATGTTGGGGCACAAGATAAGGATGTCTGTGCCGGTAATAAACCTGGTGGATTTTAAAGACATCGCGAAATTTATCGGCGGAGCGGAAAATATTATTATCGGTATTTTAGTCGGAATCTCGGGTGAAATCAACGGTATAATGATGTTCATGGTCAAACAGGATTCAGCCGCGAACCTGCTGGACATACTTATGGGCAGCGCTGGGCGGGCGGGCGGGGCTGAAAGAGACGTTCTCAATTTTACGGAGGTGGAGCATTCCGCGCTTACGGAAATAGGCAACATACTGTGCAGCTCCTACTTGGGTTCGCTTTCCAGCCTGATAAATAAAAGAATAATACCTTCCGTGCCTATGCTGTCCATTGATATGGCCAACGCGATTTTAAGCGTGCCCGCCATAGAGTTCGGCAAAGTAGCGGACCAGGCGCTGTTTATTGAATCTGTGTTTCAGGCGGAAACCCAAAATGTTTCCGGTTACTTTTTGCTGGTACCTGATTTGCCATCATTTAATTTAATTTTATCTTCGCTGGGAGTAGAATAAAGTGGCTGGTATTATTATTGTGGGAATGGCTGACCTTAATGTAATAAAGGCCCCTGGTATGCTGACGACCCTAGGGCTTGGTTCTTGCGTTGGAATCGCGCTTTACGATTCTGTGAACAAAGTGGCCGGCCTGGCCCATTGTATGCTTCCGGACAGTACGCAGATACAAAACAATTCTAACATAGCCAAGTTTGTTGACACAGCGTTAATCCGGCTTATTAACAACATGGGACGCTCGGGCGCCAACAAGAGAATATTAAAAGCCAAGGTAGCCGGCGGCGCGCAAATGTTCGCTTTTAACTCCACAAACGAGAGTATGCGCATAGGCGACAGGAATGTGGACGCGACGCTTAAGATGCTGCGCGAGTTTAACATTCCTGTAGTGGGCCGCGACACAGGGGCTAATTACGGGCGCACGGTTGAACTGTTCGCGGAGGACGGACGGTTTGTAATAAAAACTATCGGACACGGTACGCACATTATTTGATGCGGAGGGTGATTGTTATGCTTGATAAAATACATATTTACGTATGTATTATAGCGGCGGTTGTGATAACCGTTGTCAGTATACTTGGCAGGCTCAGTTTGCGGGATATGGCCGTGCGGTTGATAATCGCGATTATCGCGTTTTATGTTATAGGGTTAATAGTACGGGCATATCTTAAAAAGAATGTTTTTGTAGAAAAAGCGGACAGCGCGCCGGACGCTGAGGACAAAACCGCTGAACTGGGCGGACAATAACGCCGCAACGTATGGGCTAAAGATATGCTCGCGAACCGTTTAGACTCGTGAGTATGTCTTGCCCGAGCAATGGGGGGAACCGCTATGAGTGATAACCGCGAAAAACTGTGGCGTGAATTTTTTGCGACAAGGAATTCCGCGACAAAGGAGAAATTGATAATTGAATACGCTCCGCTTGTGAAACTGGTAGCCGGCCGTTTAAGCATGCATCTTGGTCAGCATGTGGAGTTTGAGGACCTTGTGGGATATGGAATCTTTGGTTTAATAGACGCGTTAGACAGATATGACCAAGGAAAGGGTGTAAAGTTTGAGACATACGCCTCCCTGCGCATCAGGGGCGAAATAATAGACAGCATAAGGCGAATGGACTGGGTGCCCCGAGCGCTGCGCCAGAAGAACAAGCAGCTAGAGCAGACCTTTTCCAGTTTGGAAGACGAGCTTGGACGCGAGCCTACAGAAGAAGAAATAGCCGTTAAGCTGAACATAACTGTGGACGAAACCTCTGACCTCTTAAAAAAGACCACAATTGTGTCGCTTATATCTTTAAACGATTATCTTGAACAGAATAACGAGCTTCCGCAGAAGTATGACGCCTCGCCCGAGTCTGAATACGAAAGGCTGGAGGTCCGTCAGCTTTTGACGGACGCGATAGATAAGCTCACGGAAAAAGAACGCACGGTTGTGACGCTTTACTATTTTGAGGATTTGACTTTAAAGGAAATAAGCAAGACCTTAGGTGTGTCGGAGTCGCGGGTTTCGCAGATACATTCCAAGGCGGTGCTTAAGCTGCAAGGCCGGCTTGGGAAATTTAAGTCCGTGTTGTATTTTTGATGCTATTTTGACATAGGGGGCCTAATATGAGTAGCGTTGGAAACGAATCAGCAGAGATTGAAGTGCGTAACGATGGTATATACCTTATCCTAAATAATATGCACCCCACGGGCAAGCCGAGCAGGCAGCATGTCATCGGCCTTGTGGACGCCTATGGGATAAAGGACGTAAATGTCAGCGCGATAACCGACGCCTTCGCGTCCTCTGAACCGCGCGTGGAAAGGAAGATTTCAAGCAACACGCACATTGCGCAGGAGCCGGAAAGCGCGAAAGTAAACATTGATAAAGACGGCTTGGCTGCCGAGCTGGTCTTTGTGCCGCCCGTAAATGGCGGTAAGCCCATCCTGCTGGATAAGCTTAAGGGGATAATCAAGGACGCGGGTATAAAGTACGGCCTGGACGAAGCGGCGGTAGAGAAGCTCCACCGCTCCCACGAATATATGAAACCGTATATAATAGCCCGTGGCCTTCCACCGACCCAAGGCACTGACGGCACGCTGCAGTTTCATGTGGACCTGTCAAAGAAGAAGCACACGCCAAAAATGCTGGAAGACGGCAAGGTCGATTTCAGGAAGCTTGGCCTTATAGAACTGGCCACCCAAGGGCAGCGGCTTGTGAGCATAATACCCGAGACGCCCGGCCAGGACGGGATAAACGTATACGGCGCCACGCTGCCGGCCAAGAAGGTAAGGCCGGCGCCTCCCCTGCCGCGCGGCAAGAACACGGCGCTGTCCCATGACGAGAAGAGCCTTGTCGCCAGTGTAAGCGGCCAAATAATCTTCGACTCTAAACGGATAAATATCTCGCCTGTACTGGAGATAGCGAAAGACGTGGATAACACAACGGGCGATATAGAGTTTAACGGATCCATAATAATACGCGGGGCCGTACTGACAGGGTTCAGCGTTTCCGCGCCTGGCAATATAGAGGTATACGGGGTTGTGGAAGGCGCGAAGATTACCTCGGACGGTGACATATTCCTGTATCGCGGCGTGCAGGGCCAAAGTAAGGCGGAAATAACCGCGGGCGGCAACATAAACACAAAATTCGCGGAAAACGCGAGCCTTGTGGCGGGTAAAAACATAATAGGCGACAGTATTATGCACAGCAGCACAATGTGCGGAGGTTCCCTGGAGCTTTCGGGCAAGCGCGGCCTGCTGGTGGGCGGCAAGACGGTGGCCAGCGACAAAATAATCGCCAACACTATCGGCTCGCCAATGGCTACGCTTACAGAACTAGAGGTCGGCCACAACCCTGAACGTCTTAACGAGTTTAAGAGCCTAAGCGCGGAGCTTAATAACATGAAGCAGGAATACACCAAACTGGAAAAAACAATCGAAGTGCTGGACGCGCAAAACAAGAAGGGTCAGCTTAACGACGAGCGCAAGAATTTGTTCCTTAAGGCCATTCAAACCCGGGCCTTTATGCGCAACAAGCTGATGACCCTTCAAGAACAGGTGTCCATTATGATGCCCATTATGCAGGTGCAGAGCGGCGCCATAGTGGCATACACCCTTATACATTCCGGCGTAAAGGTTCTAATAGGCAACGCCGTAATGTATATCCGTGACGACATTAAGTGCAGCCGGCTGATTAACGTTGACGGCAAGGTGACTATCGCGGCTTTATAGGATGTGTTTGAAAACTGGATTTTAGCGCGAAATTAAAGAGATTCGTCTGAAATTTCGCGCTCTAAGGAATTTTCAAATACGCCTTAGTAATTGAGGAATAATTAAATAGCCAAACTTTTTCATAGGAAACGCGAACGCTTCAACGCATTTCCGAAACTTTCGTCATTCTTTAGGACGTGTTTGAAAACTGGATTTTAGCGCGAAGCGTCGGGCAAGCTCGACTATCATTGCGGCGGTTTTATTCGAAATTTCGCGCTTTGAGGAGTTTTCAAATACACCTTAGCGAAACGTTTTATTAAGAAGGTGTTTTATATGTCAATTCGCCCCATAGATATGCAGGTCATGGTGCAAAAAAGCCCCGATATCCAGCGGCTTAACCAAAACGAGGCGCAGCAGCGGCCGGAGGTTTTGCAGCAGCAGTTCGCCGACCGGCTTCAAAAGGAAGTCGAACAAAACGACCGCCAGGTTATAGAATCACTTAGAGCGGAAAAGCGCGAGGTGGACAAAGACGGGCGGGGCAACGCCGGCTACAGTTCGTCACGCGGGGACAAGAAGCGGCAGCGGAAAAACGGCGAGTCCGAGCGCGGCAGGTCTGGGCAAGCGGGCGGGTTCGATGTTTCCGTATAACAGAGAAACGCGACAAACTCCGGGCAGGTGGGCGGGAAAGAGGTTAAACATATGAACGACATTGTACAAATCGCGCTGCTGGTCGCCATTGTAGTCGGCAGCGTGCTGGTGGCCGCGGCGTTAGTGTTTGCCGCCCGTTCTGGGCGGGCAGGCGGGTCAAAGGACGATTCCGAACTGAAAAACGACGGCCTTGACCCTGAGGGCGCAATTAAAGCTGTAGAGGCTTCTATTGCGGAGGCTGACAAAGTTTCGGAGGATTTTCAAAAGCAAGCGGCCTCTATATTTAAAGAGATGGATGAAAAATATCAGGAACTGTTGTTTCTCTATTCTCTTATTGACGAAAAAAAGACAGACGCCGCCAAAATGCTAGACGACGCGGTCTCTACCGCCCGCAAGGCCGCGGCTCGCAGCCGGCGTACCGCCCAGGAACGCGACCAAAACGCCGAGCGGCGTCAGGGCTCGGAGGACGGCGAAACGCTGGCCGTGCAGAAGCATCCGCGTTACAAAGAGATTATGCAGCTTATTGACAGCGGCCTTTCAATATCCGAGGCCGCAAAGAAACTTGATATGGGACAAGGCGAGGTTAAATTAATTGTGGAACTGGACAGGCGATGATTCCGGCGGACTTTACACACAAAGAAAAAGGGTGATAACTTTTGCATGGTGGTTTAAAAACTTTTACTCTTGGTTTGGGTGTTGGGATAATTATTCTGGCGCTGGTTATTTACCTCGTTTACGGTATAAGCCGCGGCGCCGAACCCGAAACGATTCCGGCGCCCCTCATTACTGACGAGGATATTATTGCGCGCGCGCAGGACCTGGGCATGATTTTTTACTCCGAACTGCCGAAAACCGTTCCAACCGCAACGCCGGCTCCAACCGCAGCGCCGCAAGCAGCACCCCTTTCGGACGAGGAAATTATCGCCCGCGCCCGTGAGCTTGGCATGACATATGTTCAGGCGGAGGCGGACGAAACGCCGGCGGAGACTCCGGCCCCGTACGTTACCGTAGATATACCGGAGGGTCTCGGCTCGCTTGAAATTGCCACTATCTTGCAGGAACACGGTGTTGTTGACGACGCCACGGCCTTTAACAACTATATTATCAGCTTGCAAGCGGCTAGAATTTTACCCTTCGGGTCCTTCGTGTTCCCGCTGGGGTTGGAATACTCACAAGTGTACGAGCTGTTGCAGACAAGGTAGTACGCCCACAAGAAGAGACCGCGCGTTGTTATAACGCGCGGTCTCTTCTTGTTTTTTTTGGGGGGGGGGGTATATCATGGGCGCAAACTAAAAAAAAACAAATAGTCCCTTTTGCGTCGAGCAAGCTCGACTATCATTGAAAAGGCTGTATCTGCATCAAAAACACTGCGCTCTCCGCCCTTAAGAAGGGGTCTGCGTCTAGCAAGCTCGACTATCGGGGGCGAACGAACAAACCATCGTTAGGTCCCCAGCGGGGTTTGGGGCCAACGAACAAGCCATCGTTAGACCCCTAACGGTGAACTGTCCGTTGGTCTTAATCTTTTGACCTTCCTCATTCCTTAAATACGCGCCTATGTGGCCGCTAAAGTTTAAGTCGCGCCGACTGCCGCGGCTTTCGCGGCGACGGCCTGGGCTGCCAGTTCCAGCTTTTGAGCGAGGGAATCCTCCGGCGGCGCTTGTCCGTAAATTTTATCCAAATGCGCCCGTAAAAAATCCGCCAGAGTATTGTAAACATTTTCGGCGGAATTGAAGTCGTCCAGAACAGGCGCCAGCAGACCGCGAATCTCCTCTAAGGAGAAGGTGTCGCGCAACAGCGCTATAACGGCCAGCAGCGCTATGTGCCTGCGAAAATATTTTTTTTCGGCAGGCGGCGGAAGAATACGTATGCGGATGTAGTGCTGTACGGTGGTCTTGGTGAAATGTATGTCATACTTTTCAAAAAATTTAATTACCTGCGAAAGGCTCATTTCCGAATTATAATTGCGCAGGTCGCGTATGGGGTCGCGCGTATGCGAAACCGCGATACTTCTAAGAGTTTCATTCATGGGGAATCATCTCCCTAAAGTCAATGCCGCCCACCTTGCCTACGGCGGAAAGACTGAGCAGATCGGCGTCAAACAGTGTGTCCGCCATTGCGTAAAGCCGCTCCATTGTCACGTCGTCTATTTTTTGAATAATCTCCTCAGGCGAATATATCCTGCCCAGCATAAGCAGCGCGCTCCCCATCGAATTCATGCGGTTGGACATACTTTCCAGACTCATCAGGTAATTGCTTTTCAGCTGCTCCTTGGCGCGTAAAAGCTGCTCCTGCGTTACGCCGCTTTTAAACGCGCGCGCCTCGTCCGCAACAAGTCTGAAAACATCCCCCGCACGGTTTGGGTTAAGCGCGGCATACACCGTAAAAAGCCCTTCGGTAAGGAAACTGGCGTTGCAGGAATAAACCGAGTAAACTAACCCGCGCTCCTCGCGTATCTTCTGAAACAGCCGCGAGCTCATTCCGCCGCCGTACAGGGCGTTAAGCACGGCAAGGACGTGAGCGTCCTCGGAACCAGCGGGAATACTGGGCAGCCCAATGGCAAGATGCAGCTGCTCTATGTCTTTTTCCTTTATAACAACGCCCGGCGTGTAATCAGCAGGCGCGGGAACGGGCGAACATCCGTTCCTGCTGAACTCTCCAAAATATGTTTCGATCTTTTTGAGAACACTGTCCGTGTCAAAACTGCCGGACAACGACAGCACGGTCGTTTCTGGCAGGAAGTTTTTCTTGAAAAGCGTATGGAACGTTTCGCTGGTAAAACCGGCAATACTCTCGCGAGTTCCAAGTACGGAATATCCAAGCGGATGCCCCGGCCAAACGCGGGAAGCCAGCAGGTCATGCACCAAGTCCTCGGGAGTATCTTCGTTCATGCTTATTTCTTCCAGTATTACGTTGCGCTCTTTTTCTATTTCCTCGTCGTCGAACCGAGAATTGAAAAACATGTCAGCCAGTACGTCCATCATTATGTCCAAATGGGTGTCCAGTGTCCGCGCAAAAACGCATGTAAATTCCTTAGTGGTAAAAGCGTTCAACTGCCCGCCCACGGCGTCCATTTCATCGGCAATGTCCCGGGCGTCGCGGCGTTCCGTTCCTTTAAAGAGCATGTGCTCGTAAAAGTGGGATATGCCGTTGGTTACGCTGTCCTCGTTTCGTGAACCATTGCGCACCCATATGCCGAACGCCGCGGACCGCACGGAGGGGACACTGTCCAGTGCAACGCGCAGACCGTTAGGCAAGGTTACGACATTTACAATCGGAATTTTCGCCGCAAAGGGCGCGGCAAAAACGGCGCTTCGCGCCGCCTTTGTTCCTCGGGTTCTTTCGGGAATGTCAAAAAGCGGATGCTTTTTGACTGTTCCCTCTGCCGCGCCGGAATTTTCGCCGCCCTTATTCGTCGGGTTCTCCTGCGTCATTTCTTCTTTCCTTCTAACAGCAAGGCCTTGCGTGAAAGGTTTATACGTCCCTGCTCGTCTATTTCCGTCACCTTCACCCTGACTATATCCCCCACAGCTACGACGTCCTCAACTTTTTTAACGCGTTCCAGCGCCAGTTGTGAAATATGCACAAGGCCTTCTTTTTCCGGCGCAATCTCCACAAACGCGCCGAAGTTTAACAGCCGCGTAACCTTGCCGGTGTATACGGAGCCTGGTTCCGGGGTACACACTATGGCGTTGATGATGTCCACCGCGCGCTGCACGCTTCCCGGCTTTGTGCCTGCCACGAATATCCGGCCGTCGTCCTCGGTGTCGATTTTTTCCACCCCGGAATCCTCTATTATGCGCTTAATTACCTTGCCACGCGTGCCGATAACCTCCGCCAGTTTCTCGGGGTCGATTATCACCAGCGCTATCTTGGGCGCGTAGGGCGAAATTTCCTTGCGCGGTTCGCTTATAGCGTCCTTCATAACGCCGTCCAGTATAAACATCCTGCCTTGACGGGTCTGCTCCAGCGACTTCTTGATTATTTCAGGGGTAAGGCCGTCTATTTTAATGTCCATCTGTATGGCTGTTATACCCTTGTGGGTGCCTGCCACCTTGAAATCCATGTCCCCGAAAAAGTCCTCCAAGCCCTGGATGTCTGTGAGCAGCACAAAATTCTCGTCTGTTTCGCCGGTTACCAAGCCGACGGATATTCCAGCCACAGGCCGCTTTATAGGCACGCCCGCGTCCATGAGCGAAAGGGTGCTGCCGCATACGCTCGCTTGTGACGTGGAACCGTTGGAACTCAGCACTTCGGACACAAGCCGGATGGCATAGGGGAATTCCTCCTCCGAGGGCAGCACAGGCACCAGCGCGCGTTCCGCCAGGGCGCCGTGGCCTATTTCGCGCCGTCCGGGCCCCCGGGAGGGCTTTGTTTCCCCTACGGAATAGCTGGGGAAATTATAATGGTGCATGTAGCGTTTCGATTCTTCCAATATATCCAGCCCGTCCAGAATTTGCACTTCTCCCATGGAGCCCAAGGTAGTAACGGTCAGCACCTGGGTTTGCCCGCGCTTAAACAGCGCCGAGCCGTGGGTGCGCGGCAAAATATTAGTTTCGGCCGCAAGCGGGCGTATTTCAGACAGACCACGGCCGTCCGGGCGCTTGTGTTCGCTTAAAATCATCCTGCGGACAGTCGTTTTTTCAAATTTATATATGGCCTCGCCAATCTGCTGAATATACTCGTCTTCGCTGCTGCCTTCGTAACCGGCCAGGAGTTTCTCCGTCACCTCGTCGGTCAGCTTGCTCACACGTTCGTCCCGGTCCTGTTTAAGATCCGTAAACACCGCTTCCTCCATGCGCGCGTCGGTGATTATTTCCCGCACCGAGCCGAACAGCTCCGCGCTTACGCCCTGTTCCGCGTAAGGACGCTTTTCGCGGCCAACTTCCGCCACAATATTATCTATAAATTCCACCAATTTCTTATTTTCCTCATGGGCCAGCATAATGGCCTCAAACATGAGTTCTTCCGAAACCTCGGAGGCGCCGGCTTCAATCATCATAACCTTGCGCTTTGTGGACGCGACTGTAAGCGAAAGCTCGCTGACCTCGCGCTGGGACGATGACGGGTTTACTATCAGCGCGCCGTCCGCCAGCCCTATACTGACCGCGGCCGTAGGGCCGTTAAAAGGGATGTCGGATATGGAAAGCGCGATGGAGGAACCCAGCATAGCGGCTATTTCCGGGCTGCAATCCTGGTCCACGGACAGGACTGTGGCTACTACGGCCACGTCGTTTCTGTAATTGGATGGAAACAGCGGGCGTATGGGCCTGTCGATTAGGCGAGATGTTAATATGGCTTTATCCGCCGGCCGGCCCTCGCGTTTTATGAAGCCGCCCGGTATCTTGCCTACGGCATAAAGCCGTTCCTCATAATCAATACTAAGCGGGAAGAAATCTATGCCGGCGCGGGGTTTATCCGAGGCTGTGGCTGTCACCAGCACAACCGTTTCTCCGTATTTGATTATTGCCGCGCCGTTGGCAAGTTCGGCCACGCGTCCGATTTCCACGCTTAAGGGCCGGCCGCCCAGGGTTGTTGAATAAGTCTTGTACAAGTTACTGCTCCTCTCAAATGAAAAAACGTTTTTTAAGTGTTCCATTGATTAAGCGCGCCGCGTCTTACGCACTGCGGCGCGCAAAACCTTTTACTTGCGAAGGTTGAGTTCGGAAATAAGATCGCGGTATTTTACGATATCCTTCTGTTTAATGTAGTTAAGAAGGCCCTTACGCTGCCCGACCATTTTCAAAAGGCCCCTGCGGGAATGGTGGTCCTTTTGATGGATTTTCAAATGCTCTGTCAGGTGGTTTATGCGTTCGGTAAGCAGCGCAACCTGCACCTCGGGTGAGCCTGTGTCGTTTTCCTTTCTTCCGAATTTCGCGATAATGCTTTTCTTTTCAATCATTTTATTACCTCCATTTTTATTTTTGCGCCTTAGGAACAGCCAAAAAGCGTACGCCCTTATTGGGCCATGCCCGGCGGCTCCCTTTCCTCGCGGAAACATCAGGAAACTGACGTCTGCTGATATTCCCAGACTGCTAAGGACGGGCCGGAGACACCCTGTTCCGAGCAGCGGATTAGCACGCCTATGATTTTATCACAGTGTTTTTAAAAAGGCAATGGCTGGATTATATACTTTTGCTATTAGGGTTGTTGACCAAAAAGAAGAAGTGGAACGGGGGCGAGATACCCCTGTATTATGTGGAAAATTCGCATGAAGCCATAATCGAGCCTGTCGTGTTCGAGATGGTTCAGCAGGAACTCGCCCGCCGCAAGCCCGGCAAGGGTCGCCACAGCGGGGTGCCGATGTTCTCAAGCCGTATCAAGCGCGGTCACTGCGGCGGCTGGTACGGCTCCAAGGTCTGGTACAGCAATTCCAAGTACCGCAGGATAATCTGGCAATGCACCGAGAAATTCAAGGGCGAGGACAAATGCGCCACGCCCCACCTCGACGAGGAAGCCATTAAGCGGCTCTTCGTATCGGCGATGGGCAAGCTGCTCTCCGACAAGGACGAGATTATCGCCAACTTCGAAGCGGTAAGCGGCGGGTTGTTCTACACCGGCGCGCTGGAAGCCGAGGCGAAGGAACTGCAGAGTGAAATGGCTGTCGTCGCCGAACTGATCCAGAAGTGCATCGAGGAAAACGCCCGCATAGCCCTCGACCAGAAGGAATATCAAGAACGCTGCGAAGCCCTTGTAGAGCGGTTCGACAAGGCGAAATCGCGGTTTGAGGAAGCCACCGCCATCCTTTCGGAGACCAAGGCTCGCGGAGAGACGGTGGACGGCCATCGCAGAACTCAGGGGGCAGGACGGGCTTCTCGGCGAGTTTGACGAGCGGCTCTGGC
>JAISYE010000215.1 GCA_031297485.1 Clostridiales bacterium | reverse complement strand
TAGGCGTCCTTGCTGAAATGGCGGGTTTAAGCACAGTTTATTATGGCGCTTTGTTTAAGCAGCACGTTGGAATGACGTTTAACAAATACCTTAATTCTGTACGCTTAAACTACGCTTTAGAGTGTTTGAAATCTGGTGACATGAACATAAGCGAGATTGCGGAACATTGTGGATTTACAGATATTTGCCATTTTTCGAAACTCTTTAAGCAAAAGTTTGGCCTGAGTCCAAAACAAATGGCGAGGAATGAAACAGTTTAATTTTAAGGTTTCAATCCACATCCGTGTGGGACACGAATGACCATATGAGCCTAAGGGCTTATCCCTGAATAAAGCAGAATGGCTTAAATACTGGATTTACTAAAATGCAGAAATGGCGCAAAATCATCATTCTTGTCTATTAAGGGATAAGCTCTAAATGTGAGCTTACGCCTTGAGTATTTCACAACCGTCTAAGGCGTGTTTGAAAATTCCTAAAAGCGCGAAATTTCGAATGAAACCGCCGCAATTTCGCGCTGGAATCCAGTTTTCAAACATGTCCTAATACGCAGTCTTTAGGATTCATGTAATTATAATAGCGTTGAGCAAGTTCGACTATCCCATGGCGGCGCGAAAGATAGTCGAACTTGCGCGACAATTACAAGAAACAATTGCTCTGGAACCCACCCGGATTTTGAAAGGCCCTGGTATCAAAGGAGATGAATGAAATGACAAACGCAATTACTCGCGTCGAAATAAAGGATATTCTTGTATTTAAAGGCAAGTTTGAAGCGAACTTCTGCCCCGGTGTCAATGTGTTTATTGGTGGGAATGGAAGCGGCAAGACGACACTCTTGAAAGTGCTGTATGGTCTGGGTACAAAACGGCTCGGTTCAGATACGACAGCTCCGGGAATGACCTCGTATCCAGTTGAGGTAAACAAACCAGTTGTGGTATGCGGTATTGATGAGTCTGAACGTCTTGCCAAAACGGTGTACATTCCTGAGAAAGACCTGCTGTCAAACGCAAAAGGAATCCCTGAGACCGCAGAGTTTGGTAAAGCAGAATTTTCCTCGTTTGAAATCGACATAATCAAGAAGGCGCGAGTGCTTGCTGCGAAGCCCGAACAGGCTTTGTTCCGGAAGATTTGTAAGATTATCGGGGGTGAACCGGAAACCGACGGGCAGAGCTTCTTTATGAAGCGAAATGACATTGCCGAGCGGATTCACTTTTCCTTTGAAGCAAGCGGTTACAGGAAGTTTGGTATGTTGGCAATGCTGATTCGTAACGAGCAAATATCCGAAGGCACATACCTGTTATGGGACGAGCCGGAGAACAGCCTTAATCCTGAGCTTGTGCCTGTTCTTGTGGACATCTTGCTCGAACTCCAGCGCGGCGGGGTACAGGTGTTTGTGGCTACGCACAGCAAGATGTTGGCGAACGAATTCAGCATTAGCCGCAACAATGGAGACGACGTGAAATTCTTCTCGCTGTACAAAACCGCGGGCGGAATCATAAATGCGGATACGGATGCGCGGTTTGACTTGCTTCAGCCGAACAAACTTACGGAGGCGGCGGTAGAGCAGTATGAACGCGAGATTGAAAGAGGGCTTGGCGGAAATGGCTGATGTGATCGTTGAAAGCGGAATGAGGTTTATCGCCGCCGACACTTTTCACATTGAGAAGTCGGCGGCATATATGGGGTTGGGGAGCGGAATCAAGTCTGTTGAGTTTGTGCGTCGAAAAAATGAGACTTTGCTGTTTGCCGAAGCAAAGACGACATTCCCCAATCCGGACAAAAGCGAGGAACGGTTTGACGCCGCGTCCGGCGATATTGCGGACAAGTTTGTTCACTCGCTGAATCTCTATGCGTCTATTGCGCTTGGACTGCGCCCTGACGATATTTCCGCAACGGATAACCTGTCCGATAAGAACGCCGCAATCACGCTTGTATTGGTCATCCGTGAACACAAGCCGGAGTGGTGTGAGCAAGTGAAATGTAAGCTGACGCTGTTGCTTAATCGTTGCGCATACTTTCGAAAGATTTGGCGGCCGAAAGTGTATGTGCTGAATTATGATGACGCTGTGAAACGAGGGATCGCAGAGGCAAACTGACCTCGCGGAAATTACACGCGCTATAGTGAGACCCGCCGGCAGCGCGGTCGCCACAACAAGACGGAGGATGGAGAATCATCCGTTAAAAACCCGCACAAAAAATATTTTCAAGCAATATAATATAAAGAAATTTTGCGAAATACTAAAGGCGGGATGGTTATGAGGCGGTGGCGCCACGGTAAAAAACACCTTGGGCTTATTTTACTTTCCGCGGGTTTGGGTATGCTGGCGGTTTTAATTTTTAGAAACTGGGCGTATCTTCTCGCGGTCGTTCTTGTTGTGCTGGGCTTACTGCTTCTGCGTATGTGACAAGCCTATCCGCCTATCCTCTGAAAACAAGAGTTTTAAACGCGCGGAGGTGTTTAACATGAAATTTTCGGTTGTCAGGCTCCCGAAATTCCTTGGATTTATTATCAAAAAGCTGCTCGGGATATAAGGGCGGAAGTACACATTTTCAAATAAAAGCAAAATAACTGACATTGCCCTACCTTCGTTTATTGAAAAAAACGCGGCGCGCTATTAAATTAAAGGCGGGGGCAAAAAAGCTAAGGCTTTTTGACATTTCCAAATAAATAAAAAAGTATTTACCGGCCAACGCGCGGGCCAAATTTAGGGGGGATTTTTATGCTGCCAGTTTACTACAAGCAGCTAAGCGCAAAAGAAATAGCTCAGGCGCTGGATATTAACGATTGTGCGGAAATATCCGGGGAACGCATTGTAAATTGCATGCTGTCCGGACAGCCTTCGTTTACGCGTCAGGAACTTAAAACAGTGGCCAAGCGTTCGGGGGTTTCCCTGGAAGAATTGTTTATATCAGACAACCGCTTCGCCGGGTATCAGCGGAAATTCCGCGGCAGCGCCTAACGCGCCAAGCGGCGTTAGGCAAGCTCGACTAGCGGCAACGAAATTTTCTTGACAAAACGCGCGCGGGGAAGTATACTGTGCGCGTTTACTTTTATATGCCACAGACAGCAGGTGCCTAAGGGCGTAATCGCGAAGCCTGCCGAGGCGGAAAAAACTCTGTCTCTATGTCTGCGCGCATGGAGATTTTTTTTTAGAAAGGTGGTTAGTCCATGCCTAAGATTGAGCAAAAAGAGGCGATTGTGCGGGAAATAAAGTCCAAGCTTGAAAACGCGTCTTCAATTGTAATAGTGGACGCGCGCGGTTTGACTGTCGCCCAGGACACAGACTTGCGCCGTAAATTCCGTGCCGAGGGCGTTGAGTACAAGGTTTACAAAAACTCCATGGTGCGTTTCGCTGTTAAGGACACAAAATTTTCCGAGCTTACGGATTATCTCGCGGGGCCAAGCGCTTTTGCCATAAGCTACAGCGACCCCGTAGCGGGCGCGCGTCTTATAAGCAAGGAACTTAAGGACAAGAAGGCTTTACAGTTTAAGGCTGGTTTTGTCGAGGGCACTGTGTACGACGCCGCGGGCATACACGCCGTAGCGGATATCCCGTCTCGGGAAACGCTTATCGCCAGACTGCTGGGGTCCTTTAAGTCGCCTTCCGCGGCCTTCGCGAGAGTTATAAAAGCTATAGCTGAAAAAGACAGCCCGGCAGAGGCGGCAAGTGAGGCGGAAAGCGCGTAACTTGCAGGGTATTTAAGCGTTTTAGCCGAGCAAGCTGAACTATTGGATTTACTCGCAAATATGGTTTGAAATTTAAAAAAGGGAGTGTATTTTATGGCAAAATTGTCAATAGACGAAATTCTCGCGGCTGTAAAGGAACTGACAGTGCTTGAGTTAAACGAGCTTGTAAAAAAAGCCGAAGAAGAATTCGGCGTTTCGGCTTCCGCCGGTTTAGTTATGGCGGCTGGGACTGCCGCCGGCGCCGAGGCTGAAGTTGAGGAAAAGACCGAGTTTGACGTGGAACTTACCAGCATCGGCCCGGAAAAAATGAAAGTCATTAAGATTGTCAAAGATGTTACCGGTCTTGGCTTAAAGGAATCGAAGGACTTAGTGGACAACGCCCCCAAGATTCTCAAGGAAGCCATATCCAAGGAAGACGCCGAGGCTTTAAAGGCAAAACTTACAGATGTCGGCGCTACTGTGACCATAAAGTAAGACGCAAAAAAGGCGCTGCTTATCCGCTATCTGCGGGCAGCGCCTTGTCTTTTTATGCGGCAAATAAAACAAGGAGCTGATAACATGAGCGTTGTTAAGAAAACCGTAATAGCCGCCATTTGCGCCGGGGTTTTGTCGACGTCGTGCTCTCCGCTGGTGAGCGGCGCCGAGCCTGTCGCTGCCAGGCGGAAGCGTCCGGCGCTGACTGCCGGGCTGTCCATCTGCTATTCGCCCTATACCAACGGACTTTCCCCCGCGCTTAACAGCCCGCTGACCCTGGAGCATCTGCGCGGCCAGTTGGACCTTGCCGCGCCCTATGTGGATACCATACGGCTGTTTGGCGTCACAGGCGAGCTCCAAAAGATTTATAAGCCCGCGAAAGAAGAGTATAAGCTGCGCGTTATCGCCGGATGCTGGCTGGACGCCAGCTTTAACGAAGTTCAGATATACGCCGAGCTGGACGCCCTTGCGCACATGGCAAACGACGGCCTTGCGGATGTGGCGGCGGTGGGTTCGGAAAATATCTACCGCGGCGACAATACTGCTGACGAAATGGCGGGGTATATAAACTATGTCCGTTCAAAAATCACGGACCGGAGTATTCCAGTCGGCACTTCCGACACTGCCTGGGCCTTTACGGAGAACCCGCGGTTAGTAGAAGCCTGCGATGTGATTCTATGTACAATTTACCCCTACTTTAGCGGTGTGGCGGTCGAGGACGCGGCCCGCAGCCTGGCGGAAACCTACGCGGCAGTCTCGGCCGCGGCCAAGGGCAGGCAGGTCATTATTTCGGAAACCGGCTGGCCTACCCAGGGCAGTCCTGAAGGCCCCGCCATCCCCAGTATGTCCAACGCCAAACTCTATTTTGAGGACGTTTACGCCTGGTCCCGGCAGGAAGATGTGGAGGTTGTGTTCTTCAGCCAAATAGATGAGGCTTGGAAACTGGAGGGTGTTAACGCGGACATTGGAGGCCATTGGGGTCATTTTACGGCGGACGGGACGCTTAAGGAGGCTTACAGGGCAGTCTACAGCCGCATATCCGAAACCGCTGAAACCAACGGCTGATTCCAATTGGCGCGAACTTAAGGAACGTGGAAGGCCAAAAGATTAAGACCTTGGGGCGGAGCCCATAAGCGCGAACTTAAGAAAAAAATAACCAGTCCCTTTTCTTGAAAAGACTGTATCTGCATCAAAAGCGCTGCGTCGAGCAAGCTCGGCTATCGCACTCGCCGCCCTTCCCTTTTTCGCCGGTCTGCCGCGCTTCCGTTTATTGGAATCGCGCGGGTCGGGGAATTCATACGCATTATAGTTGCTTTTCACCCTTGTGATATTTGGAAAGGTTTGAACTCTCAAGTATAATTACATGAACTAAAGACTGAGTATTAGGACATGTTTGAAAAGTGAATTCCAGCGCGAAATTACGGCGGTTTCATTCGAAATTTCGCGCTTTAAGGAATTTTCAAACACGCTTTAGGCGGTTGTGAAATACTCAAGGCATAAGCTCACATTTAGAGCTTATCCCTTAATAGACAAGAATGATGATTTTGCGCCATTTCTGCATTTTAGTAAATCCAGTATTTAAGAGCTTATCCCTAAATAAACTCGATTTGTCTAAAAGTGATAAAAGCACAGGCAAATTGTAACAAACCCATATAAGTGAAAGCATATTTCTCATAACGCACAAGAATTTTGCGAAAGCGATTTAACCATGAGAAAACTCTTTCCACAACCAAACGGCGAGCCTTAAATTCCGGATTGTTTTCAATGTTTTGTTTTTCTTCTCCGCGAGATACTACATGTGGAATATAACCTCTAAGCACTATGGCTTCAAGCGCTGGTTCACCGTAGTAACCCTTATCCGC
>JAISYE010000214.1 GCA_031297485.1 Clostridiales bacterium | reverse complement strand
CTAAAGGCAAGTCCTCGCTGTTAGGCAGGCTGTTCAGATAACTGAGGGGAGGCGGCGCGCGTGGCGTTTTCCGTATCGGGGCAGACCCGCCTTTTTTTAATTGCCCTGGGGTTAGGCTTTTGTATCGGATTGCTGTACGACGCCTTCCGATTCTTGAGAAAAATGGTAAAACACCCGTACATTCTTATTCAGCTGGAGGACTTGTTATTTTGGGTGGCAGTATCCTTGATAACGTTCTACATGATGCTGGAAAAAAACGAGGGGGAAATCCGCGCGTTTATAATAGCGGGCGCGTTTATCGGCATGATTTTTTATTTTCTGACGCTAAGCCGCTTGCTGCTGCCCCTTGCCGTAACGGCCGCGGATTTCGGGCTTAAAGTTTTGTCGGCGGTTTTAAATATTATTTTGATGCCGGTCAGGCTTATCTTGCGGCTTGCGGCGCCGCCGCTTAAAACACTGCGCCTGCACACGCGCCGGGCGGCGCGTTTTTCTCGCTCGGTCTTGCAAAAAGGCGGGCGATATGCAAAAATAAAGGGTGCGGGCACAATCCGCGAATTGAAAATTATATTTAAAAAGATATGAGCGAATTTTTCCAGGGGAGGAGAAGCATATGAAGAACGGCACAAAGTTTTTCCTGTACATTGTGTTCTGGTTTGCGCTGGTGACTTTTTTTTGCGTCATTACAGCGCGGCAGCTTGTTAATTACTCTGAGTCTGAGGAAGAGGCCGCGATTATCAGCGCGCAGCTTACGGAAGCGCGCAAGGAAAGCGTGGCCCTGGCTCAGGAACGCGCTTACCGCGGCAGCGACGAGTTTGTGGAAAAAATCGCGCGAGACAAGCTCGGTTTTGTAAAGCCAGGTGAAATATTGTTTTTTTTGGACGAGGAACCCAGGTGAACTTGAGGCGCTGCCCCATAGGCGCGTACTTAAGGAATGGGAAGGTCAAAAGATTAAGACCAACGGACAGTTCACCGTTAGGGGCCTAACGACGGTTTGTTCGTTGGCCCCAAACCCCGCTGGGGACTTTATCCCCAGACCCCTTCTTAAGAGCGGCGAGTCCACGCTTATGGGCACCGTCCCATAGGCGCGAACTAAGGAATGACAAAGGTATAATCTGCATAAGAATGCTGCACTAGCCGCCCTTGAGATGGGGTCAAGGGGCGAAGTCCCTTGCGGGGTTTGGGGCAGAGCCCCAAGGTCTTAATCCTTTGACCTTTCCTTTTCCCTTTCCTTAAAGTCCGCGTTTTCATCTTCATAACTTCTTTATATTTATTTCCTATACTACGCTTATAGACCAAGGGGAGGTGCGTTTTATATGGAAGCGGTAAGAACAAAGCAGCTTCGGATTAAGGGCATGACCTGTACAAGCTGCCAAAGCAAAATAGAAAAGAAACTGACGAACACCGCGGGTGTCACGCGCGCGGAAGTAAGCTATAGGGACGGGACGGCTGAGGTGAGCTATGACCCTGACATCATTTCGCTGAAGGATATAGCGGCGGTTATAGAGCGTCTTGATTACAAGGTCCTCGCCGACGACCAGCCCCACTCCGGCGGGAACCGCGCTGCCGGTATATTGATAATTGTCTTCGCGGTGTTCCTGCTTATGCGCCAGTTTGGACTGACAGACTTTTTTAATATTTTTCCCACAGCGGACTCCAGTATGGGCTATGGTATGCTGTTCCTGCTGGGGATTCTGACTTCCGTCCATTGTGTGGCCATGTGCGGCGGCATTAACCTGTCCCAATGTATTCCCCGGGCGCGTCCCGACGGGGCGCCCGCGCGGGCCTTGCGTCCCAGTATTCTGTATAACGCCGGACGTGTTATTTCCTATACGGCTGTAGGCGGCCTTGTAGGCGCGCTAGGGGCGGTAATCACCTTTTCCGGCTGGATGCGCGGCGCTGTGCAGCTTATAGCCGGCGCGTTCATGATTATCATGGGGGTCAATATGCTGGGCACGTTTCCTTGGCTCAGGAGGCTAATGCCTGGCTTGCCGAAAATTTTCGCCCGGACAATTAATGCCGAAAAGTCAAGAAGCAATAGTCCGCTGTACGTCGGGCTCTTAAACGGCCTTATGCCCTGCGGCCCGCTGCAGGCCATGCAGCTTTACGCCCTGTCTGCCGGAAGCCCGGTGATAGGCGCGCTGTCCATGCTCATGTTCGCCTTGGGGACTGTGCCGCTTATGTTTGGCCTTGGAGCCCTCAGTTCTATTTTGAGCAAAAAATTTACAGGCAGACTAATGACTGTTGGCGCGTCCCTGGTTATTGTTCTCGGCCTTTCGATGTTTGGGAACGGCTGGACTTTGTCGGGGTTCTCGCTTAATTTTCTCGCCGCGTCCAAGAACTCGCCGACTTCCTCCGGAGCCCCGGCTGTTATGGAAAACGGCGTACAAATTGTAAACAGCACGCTCTCCTCCGGCCGATACCCAGCTATAACAGTCCAGGCAGGGACGCCGGTAAAATGGATTATAGACGCGCCGAAGGGCAGTATTAACGGCTGCAACAACAGAATGATAATTCGCGAATACGGCATTGAATACAAATTTCAGACCGGCGAAAACGTCATTGAGTTTACTCCCGCGGAAGCCGGGCAAATCCCGTACAGCTGCTGGATGGGCATGATACGGAGTTCCATAACCGTGCTCGGCGCGGGCGGGCTCTCTGACGGCGCGGCGGCGGATTCAGGCGGGCAGCCCGTTCCACAGGACGGTCCGGTCCCGGCGGGATACAAGATTCCCGCTGACGGCATGGCAGTGGCGGAAATGGCGGAGGCGGACCTGCAGAAGGTCAGCATAGAGCTGACAGACAAAGGCTACGGCCCGGCCATTGTGGTAGTGCAAGCTGGTATAGACACAGAGTGGATAATAAACAACGCGTCGTTGCGCGGAGGCAATGCCGTAATGCTTGTGCCGGCGTACAACGCGCAGGTTGACATGGCGGCCGGCGCCAACCCGCTGTACTTATATCCTACGGAAGATTTTGATTTTTCGACCGGCGACAACGCTTTCTATGGGTACGTAAAGGTTGTTGAGGATTTAGGGGCAATAGACGCTGAGGCGATTAAGGACGAAGTGAGCGCTTATCAGCCGTTGATATGGCCGCCGGAATATTTTGAGCTTGGCGGCGGCGCGGCACCCAGCTGTCACTGACTAAAGGAGGAGGTCCAACTATGGAATTTTTATTAACGCACTGGCACTGCATACTTCCCGCCGGCGCTATACTTATCGCTTTATTCTTCATGCGTGA
>JAISYE010000213.1 GCA_031297485.1 Clostridiales bacterium | reverse complement strand
GCCGTTTCTTCTTAAATTCAAGAGGTTTCTGTTGCTCTTGAGAAATTTCTTGACTTCAAAACTTGAGGCTTGATTCTTTTTTTGCTTGCTTTTGCTGGACTTTTTGCAGTGGAGTCATTATTATATTAGCAGGCTGACTGCGAAATAGGTTTCAATCCACATTTGTGTGGGAACCCAAATGACTAATAGTCGAGATTGCTCGACAATTATAACATCAAAAGGCCTCGTTTTCGACCGGGACCAAGTCCGGTGTAACGGCGACCTCACTGTTAAGAATCCACATCCGGATCGAGACTCGGATGACCACTTGCTTATTTATGATAACAGGCTGGCGGCAAAATAGCAAGAGCCGAGCGCTACCGCCAGGTTTCACCCAAATTTAGGAACCATATTGACAAACAATAAGAGTTGAATGTATAGTAAAGCATTGTTAAAGATTGTGGGCGGACAAGGTTCGCCCCTACAGTTATAGGGTGAAGAGAATGAGGGATATAACCGAGAAGGAGTTCCATCAGATTAGGGATTATATAAAAAGGAGTGTCGGCATCAGCCTTGGCGAGGAAAAAAAGTCGCTTATATACTCCCGTCTGCGGTCCACATTGCAGGAAAAAGGGTTTGACGATTTTTCCGAGTATTATGAATATTTAATTAATGACAAGAGCGGCGACGCGGTAATTTCCTTCATTAACAAGGTGACGACAAACCATACTTTTTTTATGAGAGAAGTGGATCACTTTGATTTTTTCCGTGACACAGTGTTGCCATACATAGCGCAGACTTTCAGCCGCGAAAAGGACCTTCGCCTGTGGTGCGCTGGCTGTTCGTCAGGGGAGGAACCCTACACGCTGCAGATGATTATACAGGATTTTTTCAGGAGTTTTGATGAAAAATGGAACACAGAGATATTGGCCACAGACATATCCTCCTCTGTACTGCAAAAGGCTACAAAGGGAGCGTACACTAACGAGAGCATCAGCCCTCTGCCGGAGAGCTGGCGCAAAACATATTTTGAAAAACTGGACGATACAAATAGTGTGATTGTGAATTCGCTGAAAAAGGAAATAACATTCCGCAAATTCAACCTGATGGAGGAAAAGTTCCCGTTTAAGCGCCCGTTTCAGGTTATCTTCTGCCGGAATGTAATGATATATTTTGATAATGAAACGCGAAACACCTTGGTGGAAAAATTTTATCAAGCGACGGAACAGGGCGGCTATTTGTTCATAGGGCACTCGGAATCTTTGAACCATACGCCGACAGCGTATAAGTATGTTATGCCGGCGGTTTACCGTAAGGTATAAAGCCGTAAACTGGAAGGGCGGACCGCGTTCGCCCGATTGAGGGGTGATTAAATTATGGCCGATTTTGACAGAGAGTCAATGCTAGACATGTTCACGTTTGAAATGTCGCAGTTGCTGGAGCAGCTGGAGCAGAGCATAATACAAGGGGAATCAGGGTATTCGTCAAACGAAATAAACGAAATTTTCCGCATCATGCACACGATAAAGGGTTCGGCGGCAATGATGCTGTTCGATTCTATTTCACGCACAGCCCATTCAATAGAAGACCTGTTTTTTTTCCTGCGCGAGGAAAGCAACAAGTCGGGCGAACACAGTTCGTCCCTGCAAAAGGAAACGGTGGACTATTCCCATTTAACCGACTTGGTGCTGGAGGGAATGGACTTTATTAAGAATGAGCTGAGCAAAATAGAAAGCGGCGCGAAGCCGGACGGAAACGAGACTGATATAGTTAGGCGCATAAAAAATTATCTGGGCGTGCTAAAAGGCATGAATACCGACGGGACTGTTTCCGGCGCTGCGCCCGACATCCCGAAGGAAACCACGGCGCCCGCGCAGCCGGCAGGGTCCGCGACTGGATTAAACCGTTACAGGGCGAAAATATATTACGAAGACGGCTGCGAGATGGAGAACATACGGGCCTATACCCTTATTCATAATTTGGACGACAGCTATACAGACATCAGCTACAGCCCGTCTAACCTGACGGATGACGACGATAAGGCGCTTAACATAATACGTAGCCAGGGGTTTGAGGTCAATTTCAGTACGCCCTTGTCCTACGACGAGGTTTACGCCTTGCTTGACAGGACAATATATCTGAAGGACCTGGACTTGGAGCGGCTGCTGGACGTTTCTAACGGCGCTTTGCCCGCTGGCGGCGCGAAGGTGCGCCGTTTCAGCGCCACTATAAAGTTTGACGAAAGCGTGGAAATGGAGAATGTCCGCGCATACACTCTTGTTCGCAATATAGAAAAATCCGTGTTTAACGTATCCCACGTGCCGGAAAACGTTATAGACGAATCATCCGCAAGCGCAATACGCGTGTCCGGTTTTAAACTTACGTTCGATACGTTTCAGGATTATAACGAAGTTTTTAATATGCTTTCCAGCACCGCATACTTGAAGACCTTGGAACTGACGGAGGAAGAAGCCTCTTGGAATACGTCCCAGCCGTCGGTCCTGCCTGAATCTGTTAAAAACGACGGGTCACAGGGACCGTTTCCGGCAGACGGAACGTATCCCAAGGATAAACCTTTAGAAACGCTGCCGTCAGGACCGGAGGCAGCCGCTGAGACCAATTCCGGCGCCGCGCTTCCCGCGGTTCAGCAGCCCAAGCATCCGGAACTTGCCCCTCAGGGGGATTCCGCCGCGAAGAAACAGCCCGTACAGCACGCGATAAATGTAAGCGTGGTTAAGCTGGACCAGCTGCTTAATTTAATGGGCGAGCTTGTTATAGCCGAGGCTATGGTGACGCAAAACCCGGAACTGGAAAACCTGGAGCTGGAAAGCTTTCATAAGGAAGCGCGCCAGTTGCGCAAGATAATAAACGACGTGCAGGAGACGGTTATGTCCATGCGAATGGTCCCGCTGTCGCCCACGTTTTTCAAGATGCACCGCATAGTGCGGGACATGTGCAAACAGCTTAACAAGGACGTACAGCTCGAAATAATAGGCGACGATACCGAGGTTGATAAAAACATTATAGAACATATTTCCGACCCCTTGATGCATATTGTGAGGAATTCCGTGGACCATGGCGTGGAGATGCCGGAGGAGCGTCTGAGGGCGGGAAAGCCGGCCAAGGGCACGGTTGTGCTGGAAGCTAAGAACGCCGGCGGCGACGTGCTGATTATTATACGGGATGACGGCGCGGGGCTTAACAGGGAAAAAATACTCGCCAAGGCGAAGAACAACGGGCTGCTGACCAAACCGGAGAATGAGTATTCTGACAAGGAAATACATCAGTTTATTTTTAAACCAGGGTTCTCCACTAACGAGAAGGTAACGTCTTATTCCGGCAGGGGCGTAGGAATGGACGTGGTGTCCACTAACCTTGAGGTGGTGGGCGGTTCCGCGCTGGTGGATTCCACGCCGGGCGAGGGCAGCACGTTTACGCTTAAAATACCGCTTACCCTGGCCATTGTGGAGGGTATGATAGTTAAAATGGGCGGCGCCAAGTACACCATTCCCATTGTATCCATAAAGCAGTCCTTTAAAATGTCGAAGGACACAAAATTATTCCACGATCCAAGCGGCAACGAGATGATTATGGTACGCGGAGAGGTTTACAATGTCGTCAGGCTGTACGAGTTTTTCGGAGCGGAAATGGCAATAACCAACCCGGAAGAAGGCATAATGATTATGCTGGAAAACGGTGAACAGACTATTTGCATATTGGCGGACGAGCTTGTGGGCGAGCAGCAGGTTGTTGTCAAGACTATTCCCAAATATATTCGGAAGACCCGCGGTATAAGCGGCTGCACCTTGCTGGGCAATGGGGACATAAGCCTTATTATTGATGTGGCTGGTTTTTTTGATAAGTAGAGCGGGCGAACGCGGTTCGCCCCTACGTTTAATTTAATCGCGGAAAGGGGAGCGGCGGCAATGTCAATTGAAAACGAGCAGCTTGTTTTTGATGAAGAGGAAGAAGACACCACAAAGGACCAATACCTGACTTTTGACATAGATGAAGAGACTTACGGCATAGAAATCGCGAACGTAAAGGAAATAATAGGAGTATCTACCGTGTCCATAACAAAGGTGCCGGATACTCCGGTTTACCTGAAGGGTATCATGAACCTGCGGGGCGATATTATCCCCGTTATTGATGTGCGCACCAGGTTTATGAAGCCCGAGCGGCCTTATGACGAGCTGACGTGCATTGTTGTTATTGTGTACGGAAATTACATTATTGGACTTATTGTGGATAATGTGAGGGAAGTTATGCACATAGACGAGAGTAATGTTTTTCCGCCGCCTAACGCTAAGCTTAACAGGTATAACCAATTTATCAGGAATATAGGCATGACGGACGGCAACATAAATTTACTGCTGGACCTGGACAGATTCCTGGAGCAGGATTGATTGCATTTGCGGGCGAATACATTTTTCAAACGAGGCGCGGCGGACTGTAGGGCCGAATTGCGTTTGCCCGCCGTTCTGCGGCAAATCTCAACGTTCGCGTGTATAGTTATAGAAGGAGATTACTATGAGTTTTGTACCCCTTCCGCGCGCCGGCGCGGATAATAATCTGGTAAACAGCGCGGGACTTGAGGCGTTTACCCGCGCCTTGGACAATATCCAAGGGTCAATGCGCGGCTTTATATTGCTGCGGAACGGACATGTTGCTGCGGAACGCTTTTGGCCGCCCTACAAGCCGGAGGACGCTGTTCACGTATATTCGCTGAGCAAGAGTTTTACCTCAACAGCCATAGGGCTGGCAGTGGATGAGGGTCTTTTAAGCGTGGACGACCTTGTTTTGAAATTCTTTCCTGAATACAGTTATTCGGACGAAAATTTAAACGCCATGCGCGTGCACGACTTGCTGACAATGCGCAGCGGCCACCAGGAGGACACTACGGGAACTATGGCAGACAGGCCGGACGGCGATTGGGCGCGCGGCTTTTTGGAACTGCCGGTCACTTATAAGCCTGGTACGCATTTTGTGTATAATACAGGCGCAACCTATATGCTGTCCGCGATTTTGCAGAGGGCGACCGGCACTGACATGCTGGCCTACCTGACCCCGCGCTTCTTTGAGCCCTTGGGCTTCGGGGAAGTGGCGTGGCATACCTGCCCCAAGGGCATAAACACAGGCGGCTGGGGCTTAATGGTACGCTTGGAGGACGTAGCTAAACTGGGTCAGCTGTATCTGGACGGCGGCGAATGGACAAGCGGACGGATTATATCGGGGCAGTGGACGCAAGAGGCTGTAAAGCCCCATGCTGATAACAGCATAACCAAGTCGTCGGTGGACTGGTCCCAGGGATACGGATATCAATTCTGGCGCTGCCAGCACGGGGCTTTTCGCGGGGACGGCGCCTTCGGGCAGTATTGCGTCGTAATGCCGGACCGCCGCGCGGTTCTGGCGCTTATGAGCGAAACTGACGATATGCAAGCGATATTGGACATTGTATGGGAGTATCTGCTGCCCGCGCTGGACACGGCAAACTCCATTGGGACCTTTTCCGGCGCGCATGGCAGCGCCTTTGAGTATGCGCCTGAGCCTGAAGGTGAAGTGTCCGCCGCGGAGAATATATCCGGTTTGCGCGTCCGTTTTACGGACTGTGGCGTTGAATTGGAGTTCGCGGCAGGAAAAGATAGTCAAACTTTATGCGCTGGTTTTGACGACACGAACTTCCGACCACATTGGATTGAGAATAATTTACAGCTGGACGGGGACGCGAACATTTTTATGCCCGGTTTAAAATTGGATGGCTCCCAGCCCATAAAGAAATTATTAGAGAAAGCCGCCGCCCGCTGTTATTGGCTGAAGTACGACATGCTGGTTGTGGAACTGGTTTACCACGGAATACCGCATCGTGACAGGCTGACTTTCACTTTTGATAACGATAAAATTTTCATGACCAACTCGACCGTCAGATGGGACTGGGGTCCGATGAGATGGCGGGGCGTCAGGCGCAGCGCTTTGTAGGTTATGGTATTCCGCTTTATCTGTTTTAATCCACATCAACGGACAAATCACCGTTAGGCGGAACTCAGACGGCCTCTTGCGTATTTTATAGACAGAAGGCAGTTTCTGACACAACGAATATGCGTTTTCGAGGTTCTTTTGCAATAGCAGGAATGTATTTATTTATGAGTACAAGTAAAAAGCGTAAAACAGGACTAATCGGCAATCCCATTGAGTTTAATGGGATTGCCGATTAGTCCTGTTTTTTTTAACTTTCATATTCCCGTGATAATGTGTTAACGGCGAATCTCAACATTCGTGAGTATACTATTATGAACCCGGGCTGCGATACACTGGAACGTGTTTAAGAACTGGATTCCAGAGCGAAATTACAGCGTTTTTATTCGAAATTTCGCGTTTTAAAGAATTTTCAAATACGCCTTAGCAGCAAGCAATTGTTTCAATCCACATTCGGGTGGGACTCGAATGACCGATAGTCGAGCTTGCTCGACGAACCGCCTAATACGCAGTCTTCAGGATTGACGCAATTATAATAGCATGATGGCGCTAAAATTACAAGAAATAATTTCTCTGAATCAGGGCAATTTCATATCAGGGAATAAAAGCCAAAAAAAGCAAAAGCAAAAAGTTTTACAAAAGGTGTTAAAGATGAGATAATTAAACACGGGTGATTAGATATGGAAGAGTTCAATAGA
>JAISYE010000212.1 GCA_031297485.1 Clostridiales bacterium | reverse complement strand
GGTGTAGTTTTTCTTGTTGAAACTACTTAATTTTAGCACGGTACTTGTGCTATATACTATCAATAATAAACAAATTTTTTATTACAAAATTAACCGTCAAGAGTTCTTGCAGTAGACTCATAAATAACTATCCCAAACAACTCATTTACAAAAATGTAACGGGGTTCGGATAGTGAATATTCCACCGGAGAGAGGGGGATTCGAACCCCCGGTGCCGTCACTGGCACAACGGTTTTCGAGACCGCCGCATTAAACCGCTCTGCCATCCCTCCAATAAGAACAGTTTCATTATATCGTGTCGCGGGCAATAATGCAAGAGCAAACTCCATTCATTTATTGCCCATTCGGACCATTTAGTGTCTATTCAGAGGCGCAAGGGGCTTGTTCGCCGGGTTCTTTAATAAGTGCGCGCAGCGCTTTTTGATGCAGCTACAGCCTTTTCGCTAAAGGAATTGTTTGTTTTTTTCTTAAGTTCGCGCCTATGGGAGTCTTAAGGTCTTGACCTCTGAATAGACACAGCATTTATGGACGATTCTTTTCCCGCTGCTTGCCCCGTAAATTTTTTTTAACCGCCGCATAGAGCAGATGATTTATTCTATCTGCATAATATCCCATTCGAAAGCGCACATACCCGTCTAAATTTATCATTCGGCGGTTTTCACAGGCGGGGCCGGACCATCCGGCGGGGCCGGAACGTACAGCGGGGCCGGGCCGTCCGGTTTCGGATAAAAATTCAAGCAGCGCCCGTTCCATCTCCGCCCGTTCCGTATCAAACACTATTGCGCGGACACGCTGGCGCAGCTTGCGGGAGGCGTTTATCAGCGCGTTTTCCCGCAAAATTATATCCGTCATAAGCCCTACAAGCAGTCCAGCCATTTCAACATTCCACGATAATATAAAAAACCGCTGGTTTCCTGCCGCGCCTTCTGATAAAATATATTTATGTTTTAGAGCCTGCCGCAGGTCCTGTGAATATTTTTCCGTTGCGATTAATAAGGCATTCACATAATCACTCCAAGGGGAATGGGAATTCACGGAACATAAAAAAGCCGCGCTTGTCAATGCTCCAAGAAGTCTTTTGACATCCCCGCAAATTTCCTTACTGCAATATATGACGGCGCAGGCTTTAATTTACATTGTCTATAATAGTCGAGCTGCGCTTGACGCATAGGAGAATTGAAATGAACGAAAAAACAGTCGCGGCCTACACACTTGGCTGCAAGGTAAACTTGTGTGACACGGAAGAAATCTTGGCGCGCTTTGTCCAGGCCGGTTACAAAACAGTGGATTTTGCAAGCGGCGCGGATATCTACATTATAAATACATGTACAGTCACAGCCATGAGCGATAAAAAATCGCGGCAGATAATACGCCGTGCCCGAGCGCAAAACCCCAAGAGTATAATCGCGGTTTGCGGCTGCTATTCCCAAGCCGCGCCAGAGGAAGTAATAAAGATAGAGGGCGTAGACCTGGTGACAGGTACGGGCGCGAGGGAAAAGATAGTGGGCCTGGTTGAGGATTATCAGCAAATAAGTGCTCGGCGAAGCCGCGTTTCCGCCGCGTCTTCTGCGGCGGAAATTCCGAACGGCGCGAACCCCACGGCTGATCCTGTAACCCCTGGAAACGCTCCGGGGGCCTACGGCGGCGTCTCTGAGGCCAGCGGAAGGTTTGCCGCCAGGACAAGGGCGTTTTTAAAAATCCAGGATGGATGTGATTGCTGGTGTTCGTACTGCGTAATACCAATCGTGCGCGGCCCTGCCCGCAGCCGGGCTTGCGGCGAGACGCTGGCGGAAGCGGAGGCGCTGGCAGGGTCAGGCTGCAAGGAGATTGTGCTCACGGGGATACACACGGCGTCTTATGGGAAGGATTTAAATGAGAAGGACGCGTTTATCACGCTTATACAGAGGGTACATTCCATAGAAGGCATCGCGCGGGTGCGCCTCAGTTCGCTGGACCCCCGCGTTGTAACCCCGGAGTTTGTAAACGGACTGCGGAAACTCCCCAAGCTGTGCCCGCATTTCCACTTGTCTCTGCAATCGGGCTGCGGGACGACGCTGGCGCGGATGAACCGCAGGTACACCCCGGAGGAATACGCGGGAAAAGCTGCGCTGCTGCGCCAGGCGTTTCCCGGCGCGGCACTGACAACGGATGTAATAGTCGGCTTCCCAGGCGAATCGGAAGAAGATTTTTTGTCCTGCTATGAATTTGTAAAAGCCATACATTTCGCCAAAGTGCACGTCTTTCCCTTTTCGCCAAAAAAAGGCACAGCTGCGGAAAAGTTCCCGAACCAAGTCCCGCGGGGACAAAAGACCTCACGGGCGGAAAAGCTGCTCGCACTTTCACGCGCCATGGAAAACGAATTTATAGCAAAACTTTGCGGCGAAACAGCTGAGGTCCTCTTTGAACAGCACCTGGGCGGCGGGGTGTACGCGGGGCATACCCCCAGCTATATAAAGGTGCACGCAGACTCAAGGGTGGATGTGACAAATAAGATACTGCCCGTAAAAATAACGGCAGCCTTGGACCAGCGCGCGCATGGCGATATACTGCGTGGAGAAATCACGTAAGCCGGTATACGCGCCTGTTCTTATGGGAAAGATTAACTTGAGGCGTGTTTGAAAATTCCTTAAAGCGCGAAATTTCGAATAAAACCGCTGCAATGATAGTCGAGCTTGCTCGACACTTCGCGCCGTGTCGAGCAAGCTCGACTATTGTAATCCAGTTTTCAAATACACCAAAAAACGCGGTGCAATGACGCGAAAATTTAAGTTGCATATCAATAAAATATGTATTATCATGCTGATAGATTTAATGGGGAGGTCAACAAATAACCCGACGAACAAGTTAACGGCGAAAATTCCGAAAGCCGAGGATTTTTGACCGACCCCTAACGCAGGAGGGCTAGATGTGAACGCGAAATCCGACACGCAAAAAATTGATTTTCTACAAAAAGAGGCTAATACACAGGCGAACGAAATACTAATGTCAGTGTATAAGGCGCTTAAGGAAAAAGGCTACAGCCCAGTAAACCAAATAGTAGGGTATATTTTGTCCGGCGACCCTACATACATTACAAGCCACAACAACGCGCGCAGCCTTATAGGGAAATTAGACCGCGACGAGCTTTTGGAGGAAATAGTAATGTTCTACATTAACGCCAATAATCAATAGATATGCGGATATTGGGGCTGGACTACGGTGATAAGACAATAGGGGTGGCGGTAAGCGACGATCTGGGTTTGTACGCGCACGATTTGGAAATAATACGCCGCAGGGACGAGGGCGAACTTTCGAAAAGTATACGAAGGCTTGCGGAACTGGCGGCGGAATATAAGGCGGCGGCCATAGTGCTTGGCTTTCCCAAACATATGGACAATTCGGAAGGGGAACGCTGCCAAAAAACCCTTGAATTTAAAGCCAGGCTTGAACGCAGCGTTAAAATCCCGATATATCTATGGGACGAACGCTTAACAACGGTGGAGGCTAACCGACACATTGCCGCTCGCGGCGCGCGCAAGCGAAACGAGATAGTGGACAAGGTGGCGGCGGTATTTATTTTACAGGGCTATCTGGACTATATAAAGAAAGGAGGTGCGTACCATGAACAATAATATAAACGAGGCGGACAAATTCGAGGACGAGTATGACGACGACGTAGAAATAATCACTATGCGGGACGACAACGGCGAAGAGGAAGACTACGCCGTAATTGACTGCGCCACGGACGGGGATGTAAATTACGTGCTGCTTACACGCGCGGACGACCTGTTCGGCGAGAAAACGGAGGTGGAAGCTGTGATAGTGAAGGAGATACGGTCAGAAGGCGACGATATCGTGTACGAGTCCATAAATGACGATGCCGAGTTTAGCCGTATACTGGCGCTGTTTGACGGCAGCCGGGGATACGAGCTGGAATAGATTCCTAAATAGAAAGGTGTATATTAGTTGGCAAAAAAGAATAATAAATTGCGAGTATTTTCACTTGGCGGGCTGGAGGAAATAGGCAAGAACATGACCGTGTTTGAAAGCGGGAACGATATATTAATAGTCGATTGCGGCATAGCCTTCCCCGAGGACGAGATGCTGGGAATCGACCTGGTAATACCGGACTTCAGCTATCTTGTGAAAAACAAAGAAAAGGTGCGCGGCGTAGTGCTGACGCATGGCCACGAGGACCATATAGGGGCGATACCGTATTTTTTGCGTGAGCTGGACGTGCCCATATACGGTACAAGACTGACTCTGGGGCTTTTGGAAAACAGGCTTAAGGAACATCACCTGACCCCTGCCATGACCTGTGTATCCGCTGGTGAAACCATTGCCTTGGGCTGTTTTAAAGTGGAATTTATACACACGACCCACAGTATAGCGGATTCCGTAGCCCTGGCGATTTCTACCCCGGCAGGCGTAGTGGTGCATTCAGGCGATTTTAAAGTCGATTACACGCCCATCCATGGTGAAAGCATAGACTTGCAGCGTTTCGCGGAACTGGGCCGGAAGGGGGTGCTGCTCTTTTTATGCGACAGCACCAATGTAGAGCAAAAGGGCTACACAATGTCGGAAAAAACCGTGGGAGTCATATTCGATGAAATCTTCGGCGAATCCCCTGACCAGCGCATTATGGTGGCGACGTTTTCGTCCAATATCCACCGGATACAGCAAGTAATCTACTCGGCGGTAAAATATGGCCGCAAGGTCGCGATAATGGGCCGCAGCATGGTAAACGCGGTGCGCACGGCTGCGGAGCTCGGCTACCTTACCTGCCCGGATAAGGTTATGATAGACGCGTCCGAAATAAAAAATTACCCGGACAACCAAATGGTCATAGTCACAACGGGCAGCCAAGGAGAGGCGATGTCGGCCCTGTCGCGCATGGCGGTTTCGGAGCACAAGCAGGTAGAGATACGCCCGGGGGACAAGATAATAATCAGCGCGTCGCCCATACCTGGAAACGAGAAAACCATTTCCAGGGTTATAAACGAACTGTTTAAAAAAGGCGCGGAAGTACTGTACGAAGGCCTGATGGAAGTACATGTCTCCGGCCACGCGAAGCAGGAAGAAATCAAACTGCTGCACGCGCTGACAAAACCCCGCTTTTTTATGCCGGTGCACGGCGAGTACAGGATGCTTAAGCAGCACAAGGACCTGGCCGTGGACTTGGGTATGAACAAGGATAACGTGTTTGTAATGTCCATAGGCGACGTACTGGAATTAACGGATAAAAGCGCTAAGCTGGCGGGCACGGTGCAGGCCGGGCACGTGCTGGTGGACGGCCTTGGCGTGGGCGACGTGGGCAACATAGTGCTGCGGGACAGGCGCCACCTTTCCCAGGACGGTCTGATGATTGTCGTGGTAGGTATAGAGCGTGAGACCGGAGAACTGGCCGCCGGCCCGGACATAATCTCCCGGGGGTTTGTGTATGTGCGCGAGTCGGAAGATTTATTAGAGGACGCGCGCAAGGTGGTAACCGAGGAACTGTTGCAATGCGGCAAGGCAAAATCCGGCGACTGGACGTTTATTAAGACCGTAATACGGGACACGCTTAAAGAGTTTTTATGGCACAAGACCAAGCGCAGCCCGATGATTTTGCCCATTATAATGGAAGTGTGAGTATTTTGAACGAGTGTATTGAACTTGCGAAAGAAATAGCGGAAAAATTGCGCGGCTCCGACTGCTACAAACGCTACACAGAAGCCGGCCGCGTTATTGCGGAATCGCCCGGCCTGCGGGACAAGATACGTCATTTTAAGCGGGCGCAGCTAGAATACCACGCCAAACTTTTTGAAAACCACGACCTCCCTTTTGAGGAGGAAGAAAAAGTAAGCCGGCTCTACGCCGAACTGCGGCTTAACGCTGACGCCCGCGGTTTTATGGAATGCGAAAAGGAACTGCTTGATGTGATTTTACAAGTGCAGGAAATTGTGGCGGACAGTTGTGATATTGACGCGGGGTTTTAATATACCGGACTTGGTTTTCGGGACGATTGCCATCGGGCGGGCTGACCCCTCCCCTACGATACGCGCAATGTTTTCGGGCGGATTGCCATCGTCCCCTACGATACGCGCAATATCTTCGGGGCGGAGGCAATCCGCCCGATGTCTTCCTTAAGAAATGGCTCTACCTGCGTCAAAAAGCGCTGTACTCGCCGCCCTTAAGAAGGGGTCTGCGTCGAGCAAGCTCGACTATCGGGGATGAAGTCCCCAGCGGGGTTTGGGGCAGAGCCCCAAGGTCTTAATCTTTTGACCTTTCCCTATCCTTAAGTTCGCGCCAATGGGGCAGAACCCCAAGGCCTTAAGGTTTGCGGCCCTCCTGCAGGTCAGGGCGCCTAAGCCGTGTGCGCTCGCGCTTTTGTGCCTCGCGCCAGTCCTCCACGTTCCCGTGGTGGCCGGACAGCAGAACGCTTGGCACACACCTGCCCAAGCATTGGGCTGGCCGCGTGTATTGCGGGTATTCCAGTAATCCGCCGGAAAAACTCTCGTCCTGCCGCGAGGCTTCGTTAATAACGCCGGGCACAAGACGCGCCACAGCGTCTATAACCACCATAGCGGCAAGCTCGCCGCCAGATAGTACATAGTCTCCTATAGAAATTTCGTCCGTTACAATCTCCTCTATCACGCGCTCGTCTATGCCCTCGTAATGACCGCACAGCAGCACAAGCTCCGGCTCGGTGGCCAGAGCCCGCGCCTCCGCTTGGTTAAATAGCCGGCCCTGTGGCGTCATGTACACTACCCGCGCGTTTGTGGCCAGCATTGTCCGCGCGTGTTGATACGCGTCGTAAACCGGTTGCGCCCGTATTAACATACCCGCGCCGCCCCCGTAGGGATAGTCGTCCACCGTGTTGTGCCTGTTACCCGCGAAATCCCGAATGTTTACGCAGCGGATATCTATCGCGCCGCGCTCCGCCGCCCGCTTTATAACGCTGTGGCATAGACCGCCCATTATCATTTCGGGGAATAGCGTCAAACAAACAAAAGTCATTCGGCCAGCCCCTTCATCAAGTACACGGTCATGGTCTTTTCCACCGTGTTAATCGCCTTTACGCAACCCTTTACCGCCGGCAGCAGAATTTCGCCCCGGCTGCCGCGCACCACGTACACGTCGTTGGCGCCCGTCCGCAGGATGTCCGTCACTACGCCCAGTTCCTCGCCTTCAGTAGTTACTACACGGCAATCATATATGTCCTGGAAATAATATTCGTCTTCCTCCAGAGGAAGCGCCTCCGCTTCCGTGATTTTTACAAGCGCGTTCTTGAATGTTTCCGCCGTATTTATGTCGTCTATACCGTGAAATTTTACTATCACAAACCGCTTGTGAAAACGGACGCTTTCTATTTCAAACCGTTCCGGCCGCCAGTCCGGAGGCCTTAATACATAGGCGTCCGCAAGCAGCCGGAAACGTCTCGGGTCGTCTGTGGTGGGAAATATCTTTAGTTCTCCGGCAATACCGTGGGTGTTGATTATTTTCCCTATTTCAAAAAATCTCATGTCGTCAACCCAGTCTGATTTCGGAATTTAAGGCGTGTTTGAAAATTCCTAAAAGCGCGAAATTTCGAATGAAACCGCCGCAATTTCGCGCTGGAATCCAGTTTTCAAATACGTCCTAGGGTCTTTCAAAATTTGGGTGGGGCCAAAGGCGCAAAGATGTTCGGCACTTGCTGTTTTGCCGTCATACTGCTATTACAACGATGGACCCTGATATGTGATCCATTAGGGTCATCTGGGACCCACCCGGATGTGGATTAAAAGGCGGAATTTAAAACGGGCTAAAAAAGCCTGTCCGCAGCTTCTTAGACCCGTTTTATTGTTTTACTGCGCTATTTCTATAGTAACCCGTTCGTTTTTATGAATAGCCAGTGTTTTGACTATTGTACGTATCGATTTGGCAATACGTCCCTGCTTCCCTATTACCTTACCCATATCCTCCGGCAAAACCTTGAGCTCCAGCAATACGCCGTCGCCGTTCTTCGTTTCCGTTACTTCTACCTCAGCTGGGTTTGATACTAAGTTTTTCGCTAAAACCTCTAACAATTCTTTCATCCGTACTACCTCCTCGCGGCCAGGCGCCGCCGCGGCACATCACAGACATACCACGGCGCGCTCCCCTTTACAGCACACCAGTATTACAGCACACCGGATTTTTTCAATAACACACGCACAGTGTCAGACGGCTGCGCGCCAACGCCAAGCCATTTTTTCGCGTTGTCCGCCTCAATCTTAAATATTGCCGGATTCTTAGTCGGGTCATAATAACCTAATTCAGCTATAGCCTTGCCATCCCTTGGCGCGTGCGAGTCCGCCACCACAATCCTGTAAAACGGACTTTTTTTCGCGCCCATCCTTTTCAAACGTATCTTCACCATTTCTTTCACCTCCTTCCACATTACTACATGCCAGGAAACCACGACCGCTTCTTCTTATCATGGGAAAAGCCCGTCAGTTGTTTCATCATTTTCTTCATTTCCTCAAACTGCTTCAACAGGCGGTTTACATCCTGTATGGAGCACCCGCTGCCGGCAGCCACGCGCCGCTTGCGCGAGCCGTTCAAAAGGCCGGGGTCGGCGCGTTCGGCCGGCGTCATAGACAAAATTACGGCTTCCACGTGTTTTAGGGCGTCCTCGTTTATTTGGCTCTCGTCCACATTCATCTGGTTCATGCCCGGTATCATACCCAGGAGATTTTTCAGAGGCCCCATTTTCTTTACCTGTTGCATGTTGTTTAAAAAGTCCTGCAAGGTAAACGCGTTGGAACGGATTTTCTTCTCAAGGGCCATAGCCTCCTTGGCGTCGATAGTCTGCTCGGCTTTTTCAATAAGCGAAAGCACGTCGCCCATACCCAGTATACGCGAGGCCATCCGCTCAGGGTAAAACGCCTGCAAGTCCTCCAGTTTTTCGCCCATACTGGCAAACTTTATGGGCTTGCCTGTCACGTGCCGCACAGAGAGCGCCGCGCCCCCGCGCGTATCGCCGTCCAGCTTGGACAGGACTATTCCGTCCACTCCCAGGCCTTTATCAAAATGTTCCGCCACCGTTACAGCGTCTTGGCCCGTCATAGCGTCCACTACCAGCAAAATCTCCTGCGGCCGCACTTCTGACTTTAAGCGTTTTAGTTCGTCCATCATTTCCTCGTCAATGTGAAGCCTGCCAGCCGTGTCAATTATTACAAGGTCATAACCGTTCTCCTTGGCATGGGCCAGGGACTGTCCGGCTATGGCGACAGGGTCCGGCGGGTCCGGCGAAAGGGCGAAGACCGGCACGTTAAGGCCGCGGCCCAGTACCTGAAGCTGCTTTACGGCAGCGGGACGGTACACGTCGCAAGCCACCAGCAGCGGCCGCTTGCCCTGCTTGCGCAGCTGGCCCGCCAGCTTGCCGGAAAAGGTCGTCTTGCCCGCGCCTTGAAGACCCACCACCATGTATATTGTAGGCGGCTTGGACGCGTAAGTAATCATACTGTTTGTGCTGCCCAGTAGTGTTATAAGTTCTTGGTGCACAATTTTTATCACCTGCTGGCCTGGGTTTAAGCCTTCCAGCACGTCATGGCCGGTGGCGCGGGCTGTTATAGAGGCGATAAAATCCTTTACAACGCGAAAATTTACGTCCGCTTCCAACAGCGCCAGCTTGACCTCCCGCAGCGCGCCCGTCACATCCTTTTCTGTCAGTCGCCCCTTACCGCGCAGTTTCTTGAAAACTTCCTGCAATTTCGATGTTAAATTATCGAAAGCCATTTACGCAACCCCTTTGTGAGATAGCCGGGCTTCACCCGGCGCATGACCCTTTACAGCATTATTACTTGATGGCTATAATAAATTTTTTGCGGGAAAAAGTCAATATGTACATGGCAGAACATGATAAAGCAGGGGCAGCAGAGCATAGGCGCGAACTTAAGGAATGGGGAAGGTCAAAACCCTAAAACCAACGGACACTTCACCGTTAGGGTCCTAACGATGGGTTGTTCGTTGGCCCCTAACCCCGCTGGGGATTTCCTCCCCGATAGTCGAGCTTGCTCGACGCAGCGCTTTTTGATGCAGGTACAGGCTTTTTAAGAAAAGGGATTGGGTATTTTTTTCTTAAGTTCGTGCTTATGGGAGTCCTCCCCGATAGTCGAGCTTGCTCGACGCAGAGTCCTTATTCAAGTGCGGCGGGTGCGGCGCTTTTCTGTAGGGGCGAATTATGTTCGCCCGCTTTCAATTATCCCCGTAACCTATTGCGGCCGATTATTCGGTTAATCGAGGCGTACCGCACTCCCGCGGGTAAGGTTCTTCATCCAGTTATAGCGATTTACCTTTATAGCAACGGGCAGACATTTAAACACCTGGTCCGAGTAAAGGCAGATAACAACCGCGGTAGCAGGCCAGCGGAACACAAAGGCCGCCAGGGCGGAAAATGGTATAAGAATACACCAGATGGATATCAAGTCATTAACCATAACAAACTTGGTGTCGCCGCCGCCGCGCACAATACCGGTTGCGGCGGGCATCTGGTAGGCTGTGCCGATGTTGGTCAGGCTTAGTATTAGCAGGAAATCCCATGCAAGGGCGCGGGTTTCTTCCGTAACGTTATACAGGCTAAGTATAGGCCCACGCAGCAGCAATATGACCGCGCAGCTGCAGAGTCCGATGCATATGAATATGCGCTGGAGCAGGCGGGTGTACTGCTTTACTTTGGGGATATCGCCCCGGCCGACGGTTTTGCCGATAATTACCCCGGCGGCAGTGGCGGAGGCGCCGGCCACGATTTTAAGCATGGCCACAAGATTGCCAGCGATGCTGTTGGCGGCAATAGCGCTGGAGTTAATGTGACCCAGTATGACAGTGTGGACAGCCAGGTTAAGGCCGTATTGCAGGCCGATAACAATAAGCGGGGCGCTGACTTTAAAATAATCCAGCGCAAGTTCCTTTTGCGGTGTGAAGAGTTCCCGAAGGCCTATCCGCAGCTTTTTTTCCCAGAAGGCGACATAGCACACGACAGCGACCAGTTCCATTACACGGCAGATAAGTGTGGCTAAGGCCGCGCCGGCGGGGCCTAGTTCCGGCGCTCCGAAATTGCCGTAGATTAAGCAATAGTTAAAAAAGATATTCAAAAAAAATGAGCCGGCGGAAACAACCAAGGCGATTTTTACTGTTTCCACGCTGCGCATGATAGCCAGCAGCGCGGCAGTTACAGCGATAAGCGGATAAGTTAAGCGTATGTACTTAAGGTACGAAAGACCCGCTTCGACTATGGCCGCGTCACTGGTGAACACGCTTACGGACTGCCGTGGGAACAAGCTAACGAGCGCGAAAAAGACCGCGGACACAGCCAAGGCGGTATAAAAAGCGGCGGCGCCCACGTGTTTAATGGGTTTAACCCTGCCTTGGCCCCAATACTGGCTGGAGAGCACGACCGCGCCGTCTACCGCGCCGTTTATTATCATCTGCATCAGCACTTGTATCTGGTTGACTGCCGCCGCGCCGGCCAGCGCGCTTTCCGCGTAAGCGCCCAGCATTACGTTATCGCTTAAGTTTACTCCTATGACTATCAAGTTCTGCAACGTCAGCGTAACAAAAAACGGCCAGAACCAGCCGTGAAATTCTTTATCCATTATTTCCGCCCTTTCAACACTCCGGCGACAACACAAATTTAAAACCTAAGACCTTGAGGCTCCGCCCCAAACCCCGCTGGGGACTCGTCCCATACATGCGAACTTAAGGAATGGGGAAGGTCAAAACCTTAAGACCTTGGGGCTCCGCCCCAAACCCCGCTGGGGACTCGTCCCCAGACCCCTTCTTAAGAGCGGAGGGTACAGCGCTTTTTGATGCAGGTACAGCCATTTTAAGAAAAGGGTCTGGTTATTTTTTCTTAAGTTCGCGCTTATGGGGCTTCGCCCCAAACCCCGCTGGGGACTCGTCCCCAATAGTCGAGCTTGCTCGATGAAGACCCCTTCTTAAGAGCGTAGGGTGCCGTACTTTTCTGTAGGCCTGCACGCGCCGTATCCTGCATAAAAACGTTGCGCTTGCCGCACTTAAGATGGGTCAAGGGGCGAAGTCCCTTGCGGGGGTTTGGGGGCAGAGCCC
>JAISYE010000211.1 GCA_031297485.1 Clostridiales bacterium | reverse complement strand
AAGCGAAAATTCCGAAAAGAACCCGACGAACAAGGGTGGCGCGAAGACGGACCGCCGTCTGCGGGCGCTGTTTTCGCAAAGCGAAAATTCCGAAAAGAACCCGACGGACAAGGGCGGCTCAAAGCGCCGTTTTCGCGAAGCAAAAATTCCGAAAAGAACCCGACCGGACAGTTCACCCTTAGGCGGCTACGGTCAACCGCAAAAGGTGAACGCGCTTACAGCGGTTTTTCCAGCAAAATCTTGACACCGTTAAGCGCGGATATCTCGCCTTCGTTTACAAGCGCGGAGGAATCCCTATCCAACAGCAACGTATAGTCTGCGTGGGTTTTGAGTATAGACGCCGGAACGCCAGGGTCTATGTTTTTCGCGCGGAGCATGTTCCCCACGGCGCAGGCCTTTACAGCGTAAGGCACACAGGAAAAAACCGCCTTGCACTGCATAATTTGATATACCGTCATGGAAACCGCCTGGTCAGGAACATCGCCGGCAGCGTCAAACCACCCCTCGCGCACCTGCTGATTCTTGCATGTATCGTCCAGCGTCACGACATGATACGCTTCCCGCGTGTCAAAATCCGCCGGCGGGTCGTTAAACGCGATATGCGCGTTTTCCCCTATGCCGATTAAGCCCACGTCCACCGGCGCTTCACGCAGGGCCTTTGTCAGCGGGGCAATACCTTCCCGCGTCCCGTTCACTAAGAATACCCCGCCAAGATTAACGCGGTCTATGAACCGTTCTTTCAAATATTTGCGGAAGCTGGCTTTATGAGTTTCCGGCAGGTTTATATACTCGTCCAGATGGAACAGTTCCACACGGCTCCAGTCAACCTCCTGCTTAAGCAAGGCTTCAAATGTGTCCAGCTGCGACGCCCCCGTGCTTACAACCATACGCGCGCGGCCTTTTTCCCTCGCGGCCTCTCTGAGCCGCTCCGCGGCGCGGCGCGCGGCTTCCAGCCCTAAGGCCTTCGGACATTGGCATATAACTATGTTCATACGTTCATCTCCTTAATATCGCGCCACTGAAGGGGGATTCCTCACAAGGCGAAACTCCCCGGAATAACAAAGGGCCACAAACGCTGATCCGGATTTTCCGTCTCAAGGGCAGTTTTGAGTAAACCCCAATTCCATTCCCCGCGAAATCCCTCAAACAATTCAGGCGCGGCCCAACACGCGTAATCCGCGTACAGGCCGTATAACCCTTCCGTATACATCTCCACGCCTTTTGCGTTAAATTCAGACTTCATAAACTCCGCCGCGCGTATCAGGCTGAAAACACGCATCGCCGCCAAACTGTCCCCAAGCATCAGAAGCCAGGAATTTAAAAAATACAGCGTGTCTGTCAGGGACATTCCATTCACGGGCAGAGGCGACAGCAGGCCATGCCCGGCAATATCCAATACAGCCGCTGTTTCCCCCCGCGCGCATGTCTCCCGTATAACCCCTTCGTGTTTATCGCAGGCCGCCGGGCCGCCTTCCCACAGCATGAGACAAGCCTTGGAGTTTTGACCGCGGGAATTAAACAGAGTGGCCAGCGCAATAACTCCATTACATGGGCGCCACATCACCCGCTTAAACGCCATACCGCGGAAGGTTCCCTTCTCCGCCGTGCAGGGGTAAAAGGCGGTATATCCGCGGTTTTTAAATATTAGCGCCCGAAGCGCGCCGGCTTCCTCCGGCGAAAGTTCCCGCCGCAAATTTACAGCCGGCGGCTTAGCCGCGCCTTCCGATGTTAGACAAAGGGCTTCCTTGGGCAAAATCTCCACCAAGCTTGGTTCAGCTGTATCGTCAGTTATATCCGCGTTAAAGGCGCGCGCAAAAAATTCAGCGGTGCGCGCGGCCATACCATCAGAATACGTGTGTGTCGTTTTTTCATGGTAAAGCTCAAAATTTTGGGGATGCCCTGCCAGCGCGTAAGCTTGCGCGGTTATTTCCGCCGTCCTTAAAGTCCCTTGAAAGGGAAAATAATCATATTCCGCGGCCAGCAACAAAATCGGGCGCGGTATCAGTCCCATTAGCAAATCCGCATGGTCGAACCCTGCCCCAGCCAGGCCGGTCCAAATTTGTTCCGCGTCTTGCCGCTTGCCTGAATTAAAAATTTCCCAAAATCCGCTGACAAACGTACCAATTGCCGCCGCCTTAACGGACTCGCTTGCCAGCGCGGTAATTAACGCCAATGTACCGCCGCCCGAATTACCCGCGACAGCCAGCTTAGCTCCGTCCACTTCGGCTCGCGCGCGCAGTACATCCAACCCGCGCAGCGCGTCCTCCGTCATTAGGGAGGCTATGTTCCGGCCCGCCGCGAAGTATTTTAAACCCACCACGTTGTGTTCCTCTGTGGGCGTTTTAAACGCTGCAGGCGCGGCGCGCTCCCCCTGCCCAAGGGTGTCCGGGCATAGCACGACAAACCCGCGCAAAGCCAGCAGCTGACACACTCTTTGATATAAAACGGAATGTTTCCCCTCAGGTTCGTGCCCGCACAGGAATAAAACGCCGGGCAACTTGCCCTCATGGTCTTTCCGCGCGTATACTAACGCGGTTACTACGCGCCCATGCGAGTCATAACATATGTGATTAATACTCAGCAACTTTGTTTCAATATATCCGTTATCCCATACAAGCGGCGCATCCGCCGAGGTTGAGTTATCCCCTATGGCGCGCATGAGGGCCGCCCGTAGGGGCTCCGCCCGCCGGAAGCTCCGGTCCCGCCGGAAGCTCCGGTCCCGCCGGCAATCCGCGCCTCCATTGCGCGGGACGCGCCGTTCCGAAATTCCCAGCGCGCCGCTAAGCCTGTCGCGCACATAATCCCGCAGCGCGTTGCCCGCGTCGTGAAAGGACCACTTGCCCAAACCGCCGTCCATTCAGTTTCACTCCTTAATTGCGCCTATCATTACACCCTGTACAAAATATTTTTGCAGAAATGGGTACACGCATAAAATCGGCGCGATAACCACAACTATTGTCGCGTACTTGCTTTGCACGGCCTGCACCGCCTGCTGCAAGGCGTCGGTGCCGCCCTCGTTAATAAGCCGTTGATTTTGCACCAGCAGCCGTACAAGGTACATTTGCAGCGGCTGCTTATCCAGGTCCGGCAGGTATAGCAGCGCGTTGAAATACGTATTCCAATGGGCTACGGCGTAAAACAGCGTCAGCGCCGCCAGTACAGGCTTAGAAATCGGCAGAATAATACGCGCAAGAGTAACGGCATGGTTCGCGCCGTCCAGCGCGGCTGATTCCTCTAGGCTTTCGGGTATACCGCTGAAAAATGTACGCGCGATAATCATGTTATAAACGCTTATAGCTCCGGGGATAATCATGGCCAGCCGGTTGTTATAGAGGCCCAGCCGGTTAATAAGCAGGAAATTGGGGATCATCCCCGCGTTAAACAGCATTGTGACGCCGACGAACAGCGAAACAGCGTTACGGCCCCAAAAATTCCGCTTGGAAAGGGGATAGGCAAGCATAGCCGTAAGCGTCACATTAAGCGCCGTGCCCGCCACAGTGTAAACCGCGGTGTTCCAATACGCCAGCCAAATACCCCGTTCAGACAGTACCCGCGCGTAAGCCTCTACGGAAAACCCTTTTGGCAGCAGCCAGACATCTTGCCGCAGTATATAGACCGGCGCGCTTAAAGACATGCTCAGCACGTAAATAAATGGGTACAGCGTTAATGCCAGCACAAAACACATTACAAAAATGACAAACCCGTAAAATATCCGCTCGGACCGGGTTTCCCGTATCTTTCGGCCTTTAACCGCTCGCAGCACAGTATACCCCTCCCCCATTTACCACAGCGAAACTTCAGTGACCCGCTTGCTAATCCAGTTTACCGTAAGAATTAAAATAAGATTGACGGCCGAGTTGAACAGGCCAACCGCAGTGGCGAAACTGAATTGCCCGTCCAGAATACCACGCCGGTACACATACGTAGCGATAACATCCGCGGTTTCGTACACCGCGGGGCTGTACAGCAGGTTTACTTTTTCGAACCCAATGTTCATAATACGCCCAAAATTCATTATCAGCAGGATAATCGCCGTGGGCGCGATACCGGGCAGGGTAATCCGTAGGATAATCTGCATTCGCGTTGCGCCGTCAATTCTCGCGGCCTCATACATTTGCGTATCCACAGCCGAAATAGCGGCCAGGTACACGATGGACTCGTAACCAAAACCCTGCCAGATGCCAGATGCGATATATATTGTCCTGAACCAGCGGGGCTGCACCATAAAATTAACCGTTTCATAGCCTAAGGCCGCGATTATTTTGTTGACCGCGCCGTCATAGGGCGTCAAAAAGCTTTGTACCATGCCCGCCAAAACTACCACGGAAATAAAATAGGGCATATAGCTTACGGTTTGCACGGTTCGCTTAAACAGGCCGTTTTTAACCTCGTTAAGGAGCAGCGCAAATATAATCGGAATTGGAAAGCCCCACAACAACCCATATAAACTCAGCAGCACTGTATTCCGCAGCAGGCGCGGGAAAAACGGCGATGAAAAAAACTCAATAAAATATTTGAACCCTACCAACTGACTGCCACGTATACCTCTTGTCGGGCTGTAATTCATAAATGAAATAACGAGGCCGCTCATAGGGACATACGCGAACACCGCAAAATATATAATTCCAGGCAGCGCCAATAACCAAAGAAACTTATCGCGCCTTATACGGGTCGCGGCCTCTCGGATTATAAGGCGCGCGGGTTTCCGTGAGACGGCCCTGTTTTCCATTTGTATTCATCCTTCCGTTTGCGTGTCACACCGGCTATTTAGCCACCTTATAGCGTTCCCATTGGTTCTGGCGGATTTTTAGCACTTCCGCTAGCCCGAAGCTTTCGATGTTATTAACGTACTGTTCAAAATTATCTAAACTTTCGGTGCCTATAATAAACTTAACGACCATTTCGTCACGGTACGTGTCAATGTCCGACTGATATTGGCCGATTATTCCCTGCTCGTCCTCTGTCAAAAGCACTCCTTGCGGGAAGTTGTCTATATTAAATTGTGCCGCGTAAAGCAGCGCTGCTTCCAGGGCCTCAGGGGTTCCCACTAAAGACTCCATCGGCTGATAAGACCAGTAACCGTTAAGGGAACGGTTCCACGGCACTTGAGGCGAGGAACCGTATTGCCCCAGCACGGCGTTAAGGGGCAGGCCCTCTGGGTTTTTAATGGCGAAATCTGTAAATTTGGGTCTGCCATCCACAACTTCATAAGTCTCGCCCTCTATGCCGAAATTTGTGGCGTATGTTCCCGGCTGGCTCGCGACAATGTAGTCTATAAATTTAAACTTTTCCTCAAAATTTTCCGTACAGTCTTTTGTAAAGCCGAACAGCCCCGACACCGGCCCGTAACGCTCCACATACCGCGGAATTTCAGAATCCGCGTTCTTTACCGGCGGCGTCACGATTTTATAGCTGCCGTTAACCCCCGCGTCCGACAATGCCTTGTTAAACGTGGCAAGCCCGTTTAGCGCGCGGAAACAGCTTCCCGATACGTCTGTGCTGATTTTTTTCATAAGAGAGTCAAAATTCTGTGTAGAAAACTCTTTATCTATCAAACCTTGTTGATAACAGTCGTGAAGCCATGTAAGCAGTTCCTTCATTTCGGGCTTTATATAGTCGTACTCTACAGTTCCGGAGGCGTTTACACTCCAGCCCGAACTGCGGTGCAGGCGCAAATTGAAGGTATTGCCGAAAATAGTGGTGCCGATAAGGGTGTTGTCGTTTGTAAAGGGGATTTCGTCACGAAGGCCGTTGCCATTGGCGTCATTCTCCAAGAAAACGGTCCACACATTGCGCCAGTCCTCCAAGGTCTCGGGATCGGGCAAGCTGAACTTATTAAGCCAGTCTTCGCGGATATAGTACACATATGGGTCGGAACTCGCCGCCCCCGACACGTCGGAGGTAAAAAAATAAATATTCCCGTCAGGAGCGGTGACAAAGGGCCGGATATACGGGTTAGCGTCATAAAGCGCGCGAGTATAATAGCCGTTTGCCGCTATAGCGTCGTTCAAGGGAAGTATGACGCCGTCCGTCACGTATTTCATAGGGTTGGAGGGCATACGGATAAAATCCGGCAGGCCGGAACCCGCGGCCAATCGGGTTTGCATGACTGTGTCATACTCGCCGGCAGGCGTAACCTGCCAGTCAATGGTTACCCCGGTCTGTTCCTCTAAATATTTCCACACAGGCAGGCCGGAGGTATAGCTGAAACCCTGCCATGGGTTTTCCGTCGTGCCGATGCTTATAGTTACGGAGCCGTCGCTTATGGGAAGCGCGTAGGGTTCGTTTGAAACAGGCGCGGCTGTGTTCTGCGGACTTGCCGGATTTTGCGGTTCGGGCACCGCTTGGCAGGCGGCCAAGACAAGAGTGCATATAAGCGCCGCAACAGACACTAAACTTTGTTTTTTCATTTCTTTCTCCTCCAAAATTAAAATTTTAGTTTTATACTCGCGAAGGTTGAGATTTGCCATTCGGAATTTTCGCCGCCTAACGATGGTTTGTCCGTTGGCCCCAAACCCCTCTGGGGATTTCATCCCCGATAGCCGAGCTTGCTCGACGAAGCGCTTTTTGACGCA
>JAISYE010000210.1 GCA_031297485.1 Clostridiales bacterium | reverse complement strand
GAAATAAATGTTTTTGGCCGATAGTTTTAACCGCAAATACCGCGGAGCCGCGGGCGAACCTAACGGTGATTTGTCCGTTGGTTCGCCCCTACTATGATTTATAAACGGATACACCACTACCCTTCTTAGAATACTCTATCAGATAGCCTCGTGAAAGTTCATTTTTCTCTTTTTCCTCTTTATTTTTTTCCTGCTCCTTCTTACCCTTTATTTACCTTATCCTTTTTTCGCGCTTCAGCTCTGGTGTCGGGCCTCCGGCAGTCGCAGATGTGACGCAAGGATTCGCGTCCAGGTGTCTTCTTTAGCAGGCCGCCCGCGCCTCCTTTGCGTCCGTTGGCCTACCCGGGCTTCGTTGTAACTGTTATGTTAATAACACTGCGTATTTTTTCTTCTTGTCAAAAAAGCAAAAGAGCGCTATTATATATCGTAAACTAAGTTGGGCGGTGAATTATTTGAGTGACAACAGCGATTTTGAGGCGGCGATGCGGGAACTTTTAGGCAGGCCGGATAGCGCTGCCGAAGAGACAAAAGACTTATTTAACGCGTCCGGGGGTCAGCCGGATTCTGCCGGGGGTTCTGAATTCAATATTAACATAGACGGCGTCCCGTCCGACACAGATAACACAGACGACACAGACGAGGGCGAGCTTGACGAAATATCCGACGCCCAGTTGGCGGAAATAAACGACATGTTCAAGATGTTTGAAAGCGACATCAATGTTTCGGAGGACATATCCCAAATGCTGACGTCGCCGGACAGCTTGGACGACGCGTCGAGGGAACTGGACGATATACTGGCCGAAGCCGTGGCCAAGGCCGAAGCCGAGGACTTCAGCATAAACCTCAACGACGACTCGGAATTTATTTCCACTATAGAAGTGTATGACACGGAGGACCGATCTAATATTCACGCTATGCCAGAGGAAGCACCCCAGCCCGAGGAACCGATTTTTGACGAGCGCGCCACAATCGGCGAGGCGTTAAAGAAGGGCCGCGCCATACCGCTTAAAATTCTCTACATGGTCGCGGGGGCGATACTTGGGCTTATTGTGCTTACCATAGCGGCTTCTGTGGTAGTAACCATAGTGGTGGACGCAAGCCGTCCTGTAATACCTGATAATTCCATAGTAATCACCCACAGCCCCAGCGGCGTCAATAACGCCAATTACATCTACTTAAACACAAGCGCGATGTACATGGGTTCGCCCCTTGTACTCCAGCGGGTGTTACTGGATTCCGAGGCCGCGGTGTTTTACTTTGACCGCCAATTGTCTCCGTCGTTAAACGCGGCCAGACTTACCGACGAATCCGGACGAGAGTACGCCCTGCTGAATGGAGCCTCCGGCGGGGACGAGATGGCCGGTGAGGCCGGAACTTCCGGCAATTTGAAGGAAAAAAGAGGGCTAAACAAGCTGAGCTTCGAGCCTATAGCCTTGGGCACGCGGATTTTTACGCTGACCATAGCGCCGCGTGTGGAGGAAGGTGCGGAGATTGCCTTTAATTTCTACGTCCAAAACGGCGTAAAGTCTACGGCGAAAATATATATCTACAACGCCGAAACAGACCCAGCGCCCTTGCCCGCGGAGGAGCCTAACCTCGCCGCGAACGCGGGCGTGGAAAATGACGGCGTGGTTTCAATAATTGATTCCACTTTTTCCAGCGCTGGTTCCTTTATAAATTACCGGCTTAAGTGGGGCAGGGACAGCCGGCTGGTGAATATTTTCACAAGCGGGGTCAACGACCTTGAGCTGAGTTCCGCGGGGGAAACCATATTACCGCGCTGGTCAGCGCCGGAGGAAGCCCTGTTTGAAGACTCGGGCGCGACCTTGGGCTGTATCGAATTCGAGCCTGTAAGCGCCCTTGTGGGAAACGCCAAGGTTACGTTTAATTCTTTATACGAAAGCTACCCGCTGGACCTGAGCATATCGGCGGCGAGTGTGCTGAACAAGCCAAGCGGTCAGGAACAGGTCATAGCCGCCGGCAAGTACGACTTGGTGCTGGAACGGCTGGTTTTAAGCAACGAAAGCCGTTATATATTAGTGTTCCACGTAGAGGACAGGACTATACCCAAAATTCCGCTTCCAGAGGACAGGCGCGTTACAATGGACGACTATTTATACAACCGCGTGGAGGGCAGGATGGACGTGCGGCTTGTGGCGACCGCATCCGACGGACGCGGGCTGACTTTGGACGGTGTGACCCGTTCGTCCCAGTTGGGGGCGGACGTGGTTTTCGAAAGCGGCGACCTTCCCTTTAACCCGTTCGCGGAGCCGGGCACGGTAATAAACCTGCGCATTGCGGCCCTTCACGTAAAAGCGCCGCCGGTTACCGTGGCTTTCGAGCTTGGCCGGGCGGCTTCCGCGCCAGCTGTGCGGGATGTAATAGACGCGGCTGTTGCCGGCGCGTTTAACTCACGGCTGGCGTACATGGCCGGCGAAATTCCGCTGGGCGATATACGCGGTTTCATGCCTGAGGCTATGTACGCCCAGCGCTACAGCCCGCGCGGACAAAGCGGCGGCAGCTATTACGCGCAGGTTGTGACAGGCTATGAGGAAGACGGCGTTTTTTACGGCATTGTGAAGGAGCGGTTCCAAGCGGTTCTTCCTGAAAACGATTTGGCCTTGACCCACAAAGTTACCGCGCGGGCAATCGACGGGCAATGGGTTATTGACAACGACGAAATTATCGGATAAAATAATCTCACTATTCGCCATGAAGGCGAACGATAGTCGAGTTTGCTCGACGAAAAAGCCACGAAGGCCCGTCCCCTCGTGGCTTTTTATTTTCTCCGGAGAACCTTGCGAACGATAACCCTCGGACAGTTTACCGTTGGCGCGGACTTAAGGCTTGGGGAAGGTCAAAACCCTAAGACCTTGGGGCCAACGAACAAACCATCGTTAGGCCCCAAACCCCGCTGGGGATTTCATCCCCGATAGTCGAGCAAGCTGGACGCGGACCCCTTCTTAAGGGCGGCAAGCGCAGCGTTCTTATGCGGGACGCGCTTTACAATTATACGTTCAGGGAAACCGCATAGGGAACAAGGCTGCCTTCGGGAAAGAAACGCGCAGCCTGCTCCATCAGCGGTCCGCCCATTCCCTCAGCGGGGAACATCAACAGGCTTCGTCTTTTGATGTTCCCAGGCTGATTTCATATGGCTATCGGCTCATTTCCCGCAGTTCCGCTTCCTCCAAGTCATACCGTTCTTCCCAAAGTTTATCAGCCGCCGGCGCCCAATTCTCAGCCGCGCCCGCTGTTTTGGCGCAAAGGTCGTCCACATTCTCCGGGGCTTCCAGGTCGGTGC
>JAISYE010000209.1 GCA_031297485.1 Clostridiales bacterium | reverse complement strand
TTTTTACTTTTTCTTATTATACTGCGCTTGCTTCTTAAAATCAAGAGTTTCTTATTATTTTTGAAAAATTTATGCCAAATTTTTGAACTTCAAAACCTAATTCTTGATTTTTTTCACTTGCCTTTGGTGGGCTTTTTGCAGTGGAATCATTCTATTATTTGGCTTTACTTCAGTCAAAATAGTCAATGCTATTTTTCTTAATACATTCATATTAAGGGTTTATCCCTGAATAAAGCAGAATAGCTTAAATACTGGATTTGCTAAAATGCAGAAATGGCGCAAAATCAGCACTCTTGCCTATTAAGGGATAGGCTCTAACATTATACCTTTTTTGCGGCGATGTTTCATTTGTAAAATAAATGCTGTTGCCCTGCCTGGCAGGGCGATTGAGCGTGACGCCGCTTTGTCCGCAGTCACGGTAGAACGCCATTTCGCCGCCATAGCCGTGTTCATCCGCGAAAGCGTCGCCGTTCCTGCGTCTTCATCGCGATTTCGTCGGCGGTCGCCGTGCGGCAGTATGCCGCTGTGAGTTTTTTGCCCATAAGATATCCCTTTCCGCGGCGGTTCACGCCGCTGGCGCAAATGTCCAGATGTGCTGCAAATGGGCGGCTGCGCTATGATTTTAATGGCACTCCGGATCGGATTATCCGAAGTACCCTTTACATCATAGCTCTTTTCACCTTCACCTTAATACGAACATAAGATTCATATAGCCCTACTTCAGCTGTTCTTCAATACTTGGTTTTAAATTTGTCTAAAAATTTCCATTTTAGAAATTCGGCTGGACAATCCGACCAAATAGGTCTATAATGTTTTAATCTACATTCGGCTGGGTCCCGGATGACCCTAATGGATTACATATCAGGGTTGGTCGTTATAATAGCAGGATGGCTCCAAGAAAGCAGGTATCGAACACCTTTGACCCCATCCTTAATTTGGTGTCTATTCAAAGGTGCAAGGCTTATGCTCATGAACGAATACATCAAGTTTTTTGAGTGCGCGCGAAGCGCAAGAAGGGGTCTGGGGGACGAGTCCCATAAGCGCGAACTTAAGAAAAAAATAAACAATCACTTTTCTTAAGAAGGCTGTACCTGCATCAAAAAGCGCTGTACTCACCGCCCTTAAGAAGGGGTCTGCGCCGAGCAAACTCGGCTATCGGGGACGAGTCCCCAGCGGGGTTTAGGGCAGCGCCCTAAGGTTTTAGTGTTTTAGTGTTTTAGCCTCTGAATAGACACTAATTTTGAAAGACCAAAAAAAAGACAGGCAGGGATAGATATTGTTGGAATTATTAGGTAGATTTTTCGACGTTCGCCGAATGGTGCGGCCGGAGAAAATAACAGGCGAGCTTGAAAGTTCGCGGGAAATATACCGCAGCCTTGCTAGAATAGCGATACCATCCGTAATAGAAATGGTGTTCATGTCGCTTATCGGCGCGATAGACACGGTCATGGTCGGTGACCTGGGCTTTGCGGCGATTGCGGCGGTGGGGCTGGCGGGACAGCCGCGTATGCTTACGCTTACGCTTTTTTTTGCGCTTAATACCGGCCTGACGGCAGTAGTGGCGCGCAGAAAGGGGCAGGGCCGCCAAGGCGACGCTAACCTGGCGCTGCGGAACGCGCTGATGCTTGTGCTTGTACTTACGGTTGCCGTAATGCTTTTTTCGTTATCCTTATCCGACCAGCTGCTGCGGCTGGCCGGCGCGCAGGAAGACACTATCGGCATGGCGGGCGAATATTTCCGCACGCTTGTTTTCTTCCTTCCGGTAAACGCCCTCACCATGTGTATAAACGCGGCGCAGCGCGGCGTGGGCAACACCCGCACCACGCTGTACGTAAACGTCGCGGCCAACGTGGTCAACGTGCTGTTTAATTATCTCTTAATATACGGCCACTGGGGCTTCCCAAGGCTGGGCGTAACGGGAAACGCACTGGCCACCGGCCTGGGTATCTGCGTTGGCTTTGTCCTATGTCTGCTGTCTCTTTTTAATAAAAAACTGGGGGACAACTTCTTGCAGATGTCTTTCCGCGACAGCTGGAAACCCCACAGGGAAACTCTGCTGTCTATAATCAAAATAGGCGGCAACGCCATGGTGGAGCAGGGGGCTGTGCGTATCGGGTTCTTTACTTACGCCGCTATTGTGGCCAGCCTTGGCACCGCATCCCTTGCGGCGCACACCGTGGGGATGCAGTTCCTTAACATTTCCTTCACATTCGGCGACGGGCTGGCCGTAGCCGGCACCTCGCTGGTGGGCCAAATGCTGGGCAAGGAGCGTCCGGACATAGCTACCATATACGGGAAGTGCTGCCAGCGCGTAGCGCTCTGCGTCAGCCTGATTATGGCCGCCAGTATTATTGCTTTCCGGTATCCGCTGGTTGGGATTTTCCTGGACCCTGTCCCTGAAAGTATAGAGCCTTATAACTTGGCGGCGAATCTCATGCTCATGGTCTCGCTGTTCCAGCCGCTGCAAATGTCCACGGTGGTTTTCTCGGGCTGTTTACGCGGCGCCGGCGACAACCTGCACGTCGCCTTGGTTATGATTATCTGCGTTGTGTTTGTACGCCCGCTGATAAGCCTGTTCGCCATCCACGTACTGGGCTTCCAGCTTTTTGGCGCTTGGTCGGCTTCAGTTATTGATATGTCCATACGCCTGACGCTTATGTACAAACGGTTCCAAAGCGGGATATGGCAGACGAAGAAAGTATAAGGCGGACGGCGGGGCGGGCGCGGACTTAAGACTTGGGAAAGGTCAAAACCTTAAAATCAACGTACAGTTCACCGTTAGGGGCCTAACGATGGTTTGTTCGTTGACCCTAAACCCCGCTGCGTCGAGCAAGCTCGACTATCGGGGATTTCATCCCCGATACCGGATGTTCCGGCCCGCAGCCGGCGCCCGGCCCCGGTCGAGCTTGCTCGACCCAGACCCCTTCTTAAGGGCGGCGAGTACAGCGCTTTTTGATTCAGGTAGAGCCTTTTTAAGGATAGTCGAGCTTGCTCGGCGTAAAAGGGATTGTTTATTTTTTTCTTAAGTCCACGCCTAAGGGGCAGCGTATCAAGACTTTAAGGTTTCATGTTTATACGCTTACACGTTAAACCTGAAAAGCGCCACATCCCCGTCGCGCATAGTGTAATCCCTGCCCTCCAGCCTGACAAGCCCGCGTTCCTTGGCCAGGGTATAGGAGCCAAGCCGCGTGAGGTCGTCATAATTAACAATCTCCGCGCGGATAAAACCCCGCTCGAAATCCGTGTGGATTTTCCCGGCGGCCTGCGGCGCCTTTGTGCCTTTTACAATTGTCCAGGCGCGGGTCTCCTTCGGGCCGGCGGTAAGGAAGCTGATTAACCCCAGCAGCCTGTACGCGGCCGCAATCAGCTTGTCCAGCCCGCTTTCGCACCCGTAATCCGCCAGCAGGGCCTTCCTGTCCTCCTCGTCAAACTCGGATATTTCCGCTTCCATTTTCGCGCATACCATAAACACCTCTGAGCCTTCCGTTTCCGCGAATTCCCGCACCGCCCGCGCAAACTTATTGCCGCCGCCTTCCGCCAGGCCGCTTTCCCCCACATTGGCCGCGTACAATATCTTCTTGCTTGTCAAAAGATTAACGCCGTCCACTATTTCCTGCTCGTCCTCATCCAAGGTGAGGGAGCGCGCGGTTTTGCCCGCTTCCAGCGCTTCCTTTACGCGCGCCAAAACCGCCTGCTCTTTTTGCGGCGCCTTCTCTCCTCTGGCGCCCTTGGCACTCTTGGCCAGCCTGCGTTCCAGCGCCTCCAAGTCCGAGAGGATAAGCTCGATATTTACCGTGTCTATATCCCGCAGCGGGTCCGGCAGCGTATCCACATGCACCACATTTTCGTCCTCGAAGCAGCGCACCACGTGGACTATGGCGTCTACCTCGCGTATGTGCGACAGGAACCTGTTGCCCAGGCCTTCGCCCTTGCTGGCGCCGCGCACCAGCCCGGCGATATCCACAAATTCTATTACCGCGGGCGTAACCTTTTCGGAATTGTACAGCGCGGCAAGCCGGGCAAGGCGTTCGTCCGGAACGGCCACGACGCCCATGTTAGGCTCAATTGTGCAAAAGGGATAATTAGCCGCGTCCGCCTTCGCGCGCGTCAGAGAATTAAAGAGCGTACTCTTGCCAACGTTCGGCAGCCCTACTATACCAAGTTTCATAATCAATTGCTTCCTTTCGAATAATTTTTTTTGTCCAGTGTAAAATAAATATATCAAAATACAAGGAGTGATAGTCGGGATTGCCCGACGTTATTAACCATGAAAAAAATCTTTTTCGCGCTTATCTGCGCCGCGCTTTGCTGGGGCCTGGAATGCGGCGAGGCCCTTATTAAAAACGGCACCTCACGGGCTTATCCGTGGGAAGCGCCATACATTAACCGGCAGGAACCCTCAAAAAGTTAACGCTTTTTGACATTTCCAAACAGTTGATAACTTGTGAATTCTACTTTATAATTTATAATTATATCAAGTAACTAAAGTGAGGTAAGTTATGGCCAAAAAAATTTTAAGGGCAGTTCTGGTAAATCCGGAAGAAACCGAACTGGAGCAATTAACGGACGCGCTGGATTGGGGCGGCCTTGGCATAGAGTTAGCGGGCACGGCGGAGGATGCTGTGGAGGAACATATTGAGGAACTGGACCCTGATATAATAATTGCTGATATTGTAACGCCGGACCGGACGTTCCGGCCCCGAATGTACGGGGTTGAAACTCTGGCGAAAATACGTGCGGCAAACCCATACGCGAAAATAATATGCATTAGCGGCAGCGGCGATTTAGAATTCGCGTGTCAAGCGATAAACATGGGGGTATCAGGGTACTTGCCGAAGCCGGTAGACGCGGCCGCGCTGGAAAGCGCGGTAACCCGCGCTGCCGAGGAAAAACGCGCGGAAACGGAAGCCGAAATATTTTACCAGCAGTATAGTTTTTTGAAAACGCGCGAGCAAAGCCGTTACGCGCTGGCCGCGGCTTGTCTGCTTTCGGGGCGTTCGGACGATTACGCCGCGCTTGCGCGCGCGGGCTTGCCGAAACGGTTCCGCGTGGGCTTTTGGGCGGGCGGCGAGGACGAACGGCGCGCGCTTAAAGCCGATATCAGCATCAACATTGGCAACGGCGAATTTATACTGTTTTATTTTAACGACTTGCCGTACTATGACGAGGCGCTTTGTCCCGGCGTTTCCGACCCATGCGAGCCGGAGGATTTTTGTTTCGCGCTGGAGGAGGCGGCGCGGAGGTTTGACCTGCTGCGCGGCACGGACGGTCAGCCGCATACGGCCGACGAAAGCCGCGCCAAGGACCCGTTTTACTTTAACCTGGAGCTTAAGACGGTATTGGAATCCAACAATTCGGACAAGATTATCAGTTTTGTAGAAAGCTACTTGGAGCCGCAGCCAATGAGGGATTTACTGAAAGCGGCCGAGACCTGTCTTATTTTGACGCATATGCACTACGCGCCTATTCTGCCGCAGATGTACGGCGACCGGGATTATCGGGAGTACTGTGCGCAGCTGCCCGAATGCCGCTCGCGGCAGGCGGTTTTGGAGCTATTCAGGGAATATTTTGACAAAATCGACGCCTACATTGCCGGAGGCAATGACGAGGATATTGCCTCGCAAATCCGCCGGCGTATAGAGGAACGGGCGGCTTTACCGGACCAAATTGAAATGGCGGATTTACTGGACGGTATTTTGCTAAGTCCCGGGCACGCCAACCTGCTGTTTAAAAACGCCACCGGCATGACCGTGCATCAATATGTCCGCGCGGAGCGTATGAACCTTGCGGCTCAAATGCTTCTGGCCCATCCGGAGCTTAAAATAAACCAGGTCGCTGAAAAATGCGGGTTCTGTGACAGCGCGTACTTTATTAATGTTTTTAAGCGCACCTTTGAATGTACACCAGCCCAGTACCGAAGTCTGGCCTCTGTAACCCGCCAAGCCTTCGCGGTAGAATAGCTTTGCTGTACATAAACAAACCAAGGGCAGCAGGTTGTGAAAATTCCGCGCGGGATGCGCGCTTATCAAAATTATCAGAAATCCGCCGGCTGTACCGCTGAACTACAGGGGCGAACCGCGTTCGCCCCTGTAGCAAGTGTAACAAATGATTATGCGCAGCCTAGGAATTGCTGCAGTTCCAGGAGTGCCTGTTCCTCGTCGTTGCCGTCAACAATAATTTCCAGTTCATGTCCAACCAGAGCGCCCAGCGAAATAACGCCCATAATGCTTTTCGCGTTTGCTTCTTTCTCGTTTACTCTGATTCTTATATTACTCGCGAACTTTCCGGCGGTCTGAACAAAGAGCGCCGCCGGCCTTGCCTCTAAACCAGACGCGATTGATACGATTTGCTTAACCATGGTTATTCTCTCCTCAATATCCTTTTGTGTCAAACGCGGCAACTTGAACTTTACACCAGATACAACCAAACCTGGCTAAGGCCTAATCTTTATACACGACGCAATAACTCCGCAATTTCACAAATTTTGCGCAGCCTGTAATTAACTCCGGACTTGCCCACCGGCGGCGACATCATGGCGCCGATTTCCTTAAGCGAGGCTTCGGGAAATTGCAGACGCGCCCGCGCAACCTCCATAAGCGGGCGGGGAAGAAAATCAAGACCCTTTAGGTTTTCTATAAGGTTTATGCACTTAATTTGTGACACAGCGGACGCCACAGTCTTGTTAATATTGGCCGTTTCGCAGTTTACCGCGCGGTTGACTTGATTGCGCGTAAATTTTAGTATCCTCACATTCTCTAAATTCATGAGCGAAACATGCGCTCCCATAAGGTTCAGCACATCCACTATGCTTTCCGCTCCTTTTAAGTATACCACATAATGTCCCTTGCGTAAAATAATACGGCCGGTAATATTAAAAAAGCTCAGCAGCTCTTTGAGGCTTTGCGCCGTGCCTTCCTCCGCGGTGACAAACTCCATATGGTAGTTTTTTTCAGGATTGGTAAGCGAGCCGCCGGCCAAGAACGCTCCGCGCAAGTAGGAACGCATACAGCATACGCGCCGGTTGTGGATATCAAACTTTTGACCGTTTGCGTGCTTGCGCTTTATACCCACTGCCGACAAAAGCCTCTCCGCGTCTTTCTCGTCCGCTATTTCTAAAGAATAGAAATGTCCTTTGTGCAGTTGTTTGTTCTTTGTAATTGATAGTTTGCTGTTTATTTTAAAATTATTCTTTATTAAAGTAAAGCATTTTTTAGCCAAGCTGTTGCTTTCCGTTTTTATCGCGACCCCGCGGCCGGCCCCCTGCCGCGTTATTTCCCCGCAGACGTTTATTACGGCCGCCAGTTCGGCTATGTCGCAGTGCCGGCCCATGCCGTAATGGGCGCTTAACTCCTTCTTTACGTCAGATGAAAACGACACGGATATCCCCCTTTGGTAAACGGTCACATTTACAAACGCCATTATTGCCCGTCCTTATTGATGTCCCGGTGCGCGATAACCGCCGAATGCCCGCAGTCCCGCAGCGCGGCGCATATGGCGTCGGCGATAGCCACCGAACGGTGCCGCCCGCCCGTACATCCTATGCCAATTACCAATTTGTTCTTCCCTTCGATTATATAATTGGGAATTAAAAATTTAAGCAAATCCAAGGACTTGTCCAAAAAAACCAGGGTTTCCCGCTTGCCCATTACAAAGTCCCGCACCACGCTGTCGGCCCCGGTCTTGTGACGCATGGCCGACAGGTAGAAAGGGTTTGGTATAAAGCGCACGTCCAACACCAGGTCCGCGTCATTAGGCAGGCCGTACTTAAACCCAAAGGACAGCACGGTTATCATCAGGCTTTCAAAGGATTTATTATCTATGAAAATAGCGTGTATTTCTTCCTTTAATTGCCGGGAAAGCAAGGACGACGTATCAATAATGTAGTTGGAGGTTTGTTTCAGCTCGGCCAACAGCTCGCGTTCCTTCACTATGCCGTCAATTATCCTGGCGCTGCCTGCCAGCGGATGGTTGCGCCGCGATTCCTTGTAGCGGTTTACCAGCACATCGTCGGAAGCGTCCAAAAAAAGTATTTTAAATGTGTGCTCCTCCTGGTCCATCTGTCTGACAGACTCCCGCAGGTCGGCAAACAGCCTGCCGCCTCGGCAGTCGATGCCCAAGGCGACCTTTTGGATGTCATTGCCCGGCGAACGGCAAACCTCCACAAATTTCATTATCAGCGAGGGTGGAAGGTTATCCACACAAAAAAATCCCATATCCTCAAAAAATTTCAGCGTCGAGCTCTTGCCCGCGCCTGACATACCTGTGACAATGACAAAATCCATATTGTCTGTTCTCCTTCAAAACAAACCCATTGGGTTTAAATGATTCTCACCTCAGGCTCCAGCAGAACGTCAAATTTGTTGTAAACGGTTTCGCGCACATGTTCTATTAAATTGATAACATCCCTGGCCGTGGCGCCGCCGCCGTTTACAATAAAGCCGCAGTGCTTTGGGGAAACTTGCGCGCCGCCTACCTTCGCGCCGGATAACCCGGCGTCCATTATCAGCTTGCCCGCGAAATAGCCCAGCGGCCTTTTAAACGTGCTGCCCGCGCTGGGCATATCCATAGGCTGCTTCTCCCGCCGGCTTTCGCCCAGGTCCTTCATTTTCGCCAGGATGTCGTCATAGCTGCCGTTAATAAGCCTGATACCCGCGCTTAATACTATGGATTTTTCCCGCTGTACCCGGCTGGTGCGATACCCAAAGTCCATCTCGCTGGCCGGTATTTTTTGTATATGACCCTCCGGCGTAAGCAATTCCACTTCTGTAATAACATCCTTCATTTCGGAGCCGTAGGCCCCGGCGTTCATATAGACCGCCCCACCAAGCGTGCCCGGTATGCCGCCCGCGAATTCCAGCCCGGTCAAACTCTCTTTCAGCGCCGCGTTCGAAAGGGCCGAAAGGGATATGCCCGCGTCCGCCCACAGCACGCATTGGCTGCAAGCTGGCGGCTTGAAAGGCTGGTCGATCTTAATTACCACGCCGCGGAAACCTTCGTCCCGGAACAAGAGATTGGAACCGCGCCCCATTACAATATATGGGAGGTGCTCCTCCGCGCATATCTGCAGCGCGGTTATTATGTCGGACCAACTGCCCGGCATCAGTATTAAGTCCGCGGGCCCGCCTATCTTAAAGGTCGTGTGATTCTTAAGCGGCTCGTTTTTAAGCAGCTGGTCCAGCCGGAATATTTGAAAAAAACGTTTCAATAACAGCTCCTCCTAGCCTTGAAAAGCCTGGGCCTGATGCCTTTCCATAAGAGCCTGGGCCGCGTTGTAACCCATCTTCTTCTGACGGTGGTTTATGGCGGCGGATTCGCATATTATGGCTGTGTTTCTTCCCGGCCTTATGGGTATGGCGTTCATAACCACGACGTTGCCCAGCAGTTCCATGTATTCCTCTTTTAGACCCAGCCGGTCGTATTGGCGGGACGAGTCCCACAGTTCCAGCTTTATCACTAGGTCTATGGACTGGGTAACCTTTATGGCCTGCACGCCGAACATCTTGCGGACATCTATTATGCCTATGCCGCGCAGTTCTATAAAATACCGTATCAGCTCCGGACAGGAACCTATAAGCGTCTGGTTAGACACCCGTTTTATTTCCACCGCGTCGTCCGCCACAAGCCTGTGCCCGCGTTTGACCAGTTCCAGCGCGGTCTCGCTTTTGCCTATGCCGCTTTCGCCCAAAATTAAAATCCCTTCGCCGTACACGTCCACCAGCACGCCATGAATAGTCACGCGAGGGGCCAGCTGCACCTTAAGCCATCGTATGGACTCCGCCATAAATTCCGCTGTGTTCCAGTCGCTGCTTAGCACAGGCACTCCATACCGGTCTCCAAACAGGAGCATTTCCGGAAAGGGCTTCAGCCCCCGGCAGATGACCATACAGGGGATTTTGTGCTGAAACAGCTTTTCCAAAGTCTGGCTGCGGGAGAGTTGGTCCAGTTTTTGAAGATACGAATACTCCACCATACCGATTACTTGAACCCTGGCGGAATCAAAATAGTCGTAAAACCCGGCCAGCTGCAGGGCCGGACGGTTGATGTCGGTATGGGTTATCACGCCTTCGGGCGTATCCGCGCCGGATGTAAGCGTAACAAGCTTAAATTCGGCTATAATCTCGGCCAGCGTAACTGAGAACATTTCCATCACCTTTCAACGGTCAAGAAGGGCAAATTCCAGCACGCGCGGCGCCCCGTCCTCAAAATGAACCGCTTCGCGCTGGCCCTTTACGCACAGTATTATCCTGCATTCTTCGTACAAATTAATCTTAAGCCTGTCGAACTTTTCATGCTGGAAGTACGCGACAATCTGCTCCAAATCCGCCGTCGAAAGGTCCTCTTCCGATTTTATGAGAAATTCCGGCTTGTTGTCCTTGATATACAGTTCCACATGAATTTTTTTAAAACATTCGTCATTGTTCTCCGGCGTGTAGACATAGTCCACCGAAAAAGTCGGCTCCGCCGCCTTCATATCAGAACGCCTCCTTCATCCTGTTTTGTTTAAGTATAATATAATGGGCGTATATATTTCAATAGAGTGTGTATATAAATTTTGGGATACGCAATGGTTTGTTTTCTCCGGCCTTATTGACATAAGACCGCGGGCGTAATAAACTCAAGAGAGAAAGGGGAGAAAAACCATGGCAAACGTGTCAAAAGGCAACTGTTTTATCTGCGGAGCCGAACTCAGCAAAATCGCGATGAAGAACCACATTATGAAAGCCCACAGCGATCCTTCGGCAGGTGATGTGTGCCGCCTGCTAAAAGCGGAAGGAAAGTGGGACAAAAATTATTGGCTTTTGCTGGACATCCCGCTTAACTCGTCCCTGGCGAAGCTGGACTCCTTCCTTCGCAATATTTGGCTGGAATGCTGCGATCATCTGAGCGCTTTCTTCATTGGACGGGAAGAGATCACCCCAAGCCTCAAAATCCATAATTTGTGTGTAGGCGATAAGTTAACGCATGAATATGACTTTGGAACTACCACCGAAACGATTATAACAGTTATGGGCGAGACTCACCGGCCGAAACAACGTGAATCGGTGCGCCTGCTTGCCAGAAACGTGCCTCCGGTTTTTGTCTGCGCGGAGTGCGGAAAACCCGGCGAATATATATGCCGCGAATGTATGTATGATTCGGCCAATCCCTTCTTCTGCGGCGGCTGCGCCGACAAGCATACCGAAACCCAAGGCCATGACGGCCTGCTGCCTGTGACGAATTCTCCGCGTATGGGTGAATGCGGTTATGGCGGGGAACTGGATATTTGGAAATTTGACGCGGAAAAATTTAAGAAAGCGTTATGAAAAATACCGGAGAACAGCCCAAATAGTAAACAGGACGCGGCTGTAAAGAACCGGACGAACAAGGGCGCGGCGGCGTTTTCGCGAAGCGAAAATTCCGACAGTCATTCGCTGACAACCGCGCCCCAGGTTTTGACCTTATGTGATTAGGACGTGTTTGAAAACTGGATTCCAGCGCGAAATTGCAGCGGTTTTATTCGAAATTTCGCGCTTTTAGGAATTTTCAAACACTCCTTAGGAGGAATTAATATGGACAAGGGCTATAACGTTGTGGCAGGCAAGGATACGCGCGCGGACATGCTGATGGACGCTGGGGTGTATGTATTTGAGACCAGCCAGACTGCGGAATTTTTTGACGAGGAGCAGGAAAGCGCTTTTCTGCTGCTTTCCGGCGAAGTGGAAATAACCTGGGACAGCGGCTCGGAAAGAGCCCGGCGTACCAGCCTGTTTGACCAGGGTCCCACGTGCCTCCACGTGCCCCGCGCCTCAAAGGTTACCATACGTTCCGTGGAAAACGGCGAAGTGCTAATCCAAAGGACAGACAACCCCCGACAATTCCCCGCGAAGTTTTACACGCCTGGGGATACCGCGGACCAAGTGCTGGGCGGCGGCCTTATGCAGAATACGGCGCGGCGCCTGCTGCGGGATATCTTTAATTACGGCGGCGCGCCGTACTCCAACATGGTAATGGGCGAGGTTATAACCTTTCCGGGCAGATGGTCCAGTTTCCCGCCCCATCACCACCCCCAGCCGGAAATATATTTCTACCGGTTCGACAAACCTCAGGGGTTTGGCGTTTCGGTCATAGGCGGCGACGCCTTTGTGGTCCGGCATAACGGTATGTCTGCCATACCAGGCGGCTTGTGCCACCCCCAGGTGTCCGCGCCGGGCTACGCCATGTACTACTGCTGGATGATACGGCACCTGGACGGTAACCCCTGGTTAAGCCGCATCGACGACCCGCAGCATACCTGGCTGCTGGACCCAGAGGCTAATATTTGGGGATATTAGGAATGACGAAAGATAAAGTAGCCAAACTTTTTCGGAGATAGTCGAGCTTGCTGGGCAAAATGCGTTGAAGCGTTCGCATTTCCTATGAAAAAGTTTGGTTGTTTAATTATTTTCCATTTCTTAGGACGTGTTTGAAAACTAGATTCCAGCGCGAAGCGTCGAGCAATCTCGACTATCATTGCAACGGTTTCATTCGAAATTTCGCGCTCTAAGGAATTTTCAAACACGCCTTAGGGAAAATACCCTTTGTTATACTCGTGAACGAATGTATTTTCCGAATAAGGCGCGGGCGACCGCTGGGGCTTCGCCCCATAGTCGCGAACTTAAGAAAAAAGCAAACAATCCGTTTTATCGGAAAGTTGCATCCTGCGTAAAAGCGCTGCGCGTATAGGATGATGATTTTTATGTGGAGCGTTGCCGAGAGACGGGCGGACCTTGTGGCAAGCGGGGTCGAACTGTGTTCGCCCGCGCCTACGCGCGCCGCACCCTGCATAAGAATACTGCACTCGCCGCACTTAAGAAGGGGTCTGCGTCGAGCAAGCTCGACTATCGGGGGCGAAGTCCCCAGCGGGGTTTGGGGCAGAGCCCCAAGGTTTTAAGGTTTTAATGTTTTAAGATTTTGACCTTTCCCAAGACTTAAGTTCGCGCCTATGGCCCCTTGCCCGCAATATTGGACGAAAGGAGTTTTCCCATGATGCTTGTTGATGTCAGCAAGAAACTCATAAAGCCATTGTTTTGCTTGTCCGCCGCGTTTTTGCTGTTCTCGCTGGCTCATAAAGCTTTCGCGCGGGATACGCCTTTGCGTTTGACGGAAGCCGAGAGAACCTTTATCCAGGAACACCCCACCATACGCGTGGGTATTGATCCTAATTTCGCGCCTTTCGAGATTCTAGACGGACAAGGGAACTACGACGGCATCGCGGCGGATTATCTGAAATTGATCAGCGCAAAAACCGGCCTTATCTTCGAGCCGGCCAAGGATGTTTCCTATGCCGACGCGCAGGAGATGGTCGCGGCCCATGAGTTGGACCTGCTTCCCACTTTAGGCTGGACCGCGGAACGGGAGGCGCGGTTCCTGCTTTCAAAGCTGTATTATGAATATAAGCTGGCCTTTGTGACGCGTGAAGATGCCGCTTTTAACACCGTGGAGGATTTTCGCGGACAGATCATCGCGGTACAGGAATCCACCGCTCCGGCCGACTTTGCCTCCTCTCTCAACGCCAGCCTCAGCTTGTATGAAGCGGAAGAAGACGCTGTCTTGGCGGTTGCGTCCGGCAAAGATGCCGTCGCGTTAGGCCATCTGCCAATCATTTTATATAGCGCGCGGACTCTCGGGCTTTCCAATCTTAAATACATTACATTTGAATCAGACCAGACCAACGGCTTCCATATGGGCACGCGGGACGACTGGCCGGAATTGCGCGGTATTCTGAACAAGGCAATTGACGCGATTACGCCGGCTGAAAGGGCCGAGATACAAAGCCGCTGGATTAACGTGGACAACAGCCAAGAGTATAGAACGCTGCTGCGTTGGGTGGGCGTTTTTGCCGCGTTTCTGCTTGCCATATTCGTGTTTATCGCATTTAAAATGTACTCCAATAGGAAAAAAATCGCCGAGCATTTGCGGAATGAAATCCTCCTGCAGGAAAAAGTGGAACAGCAAACCATGGAATTGCGGGAGCAGACGCGAGTGGCGGTGGAAGCGTCCCGTGCCAAGAGCGATTTTCTGGCCAAGATGAGCCATGAGATACGCACGCCGATGAACGTCGTCGTCGGGCTTGCGGAGGTGGTGTCGCGCTGCGCTCTGCCGGCGGACGTCAAGGCGAATGTGTGGGACATCAAGCAAGCCGGACAGCATTTGCTTTCCATCATCAACGATATTCTGGATTTTTCAAAGATTGAAGCGGGAAAGATGGATTTGGCGGACGAGGCGTATATGCTCGGTTCCATGCTTCACGACGTGGAAAATATTATCCGGTTCAGAATCTCCGAAACCCCGCTCGCGTTTGCGGTAAAGGCCGATCCGGGCTTGCCCTGCGCACTGCGCGGCGACATGACCCGCATACGGCAGATATTGCTGAATCTTCTCGGCAACGCCGTCAAATTCACGCCTGAAGGTTCCGTCACACTCACCGTTTCCGGCGCGTTGCGGGCGGAAGACGAAATTCTGCTCTCCTTCGAGGTGGCCGATACAGGAAGCGGTATCCGTGAGGAGGACATTGAAAAGATTTTCGACAATTTCAGCCAGATCGATTCCCCGAAGAACAGGAACGCCGAGGGAACAGGTCTTGGCCTTGCCATTTCACAGAATCTCTGCCGCATGATGGGCGGCGGGATCACTGTGCAGAGTGTTTACGGGGAAGGCAGCGTATTTACCGCTGTTATCCCGCAGAAGGTCGCGGACGCGCGGCCTCTCACCGAGTACAGGGAAACGGCCGGGTACAATAGCGAAAGCCGGAGCGCGCGGTTCGTGGCGCCGGACGCGAGAATCCTCGCGGTTGATGATTCCGAAACAAACTTGTCTGTGCTCAGAGGTCTGCTGTCGCCGTTACGCGCGAGGCTGGACAGCTGTTTGAGCGGAGAGGATGCCATCGCGCTGGTGCGGCAGAACCAGTATGATCTCATCTTTATGGACCATATGATGCCAGGCATGGATGGGATTGAAACCACGAAGGCGCTGCGGGAATTGGAAGGTGGGGATGCCGTTCCCATTGTCGCTCTGACCGCCAATGTGATTACCGGGATGAGGGAGATATTTCTGGAAAACGGTTTTACCGATTTCCTGTCAAAACCGATCGAAATATCCAAACTCAACAAGATTATGGCGAAGTGGATTCCGTTTGAAAAGAGGCGGGATGCCGCGCGGGAAGAACGCCGCGCAAACGGCGGGACTCCGCGTCCCACTGAACTGGAAGCGGGTTTCGCGGTCGAAGGGCTGGATATAGCGCGCGGCTTGGCCATGAGTTGCGGCTCGGTCAGGCAATACAAGGATGTGCTGTCGGTTTTCTGCCGGGAGACCGGCGAACGTCTGCCCATGCTGCGGGAACTCCTGGACCCAGCAGGCCTTCCGCTGTTTACAACGTATGTACACGCGCTGAAGAGCTCGTTGGCTTCTATCGGGGCATCAGCGTTGTCGGAAGAAGCGGAAATACTAGAGAATGCTGGCAAGGCGAGTGACGCGGGTTTTATCCAGGAAAACGCACCCGCCTTTTTCACGCAACTGTCAGCGCTTGTGGCGTGCGTACAACGTGCCCTTGAGAACGATCTGAAAGTCAGGGCCGGCAGACTCGGTTTCACAAAGCCGGATTGGGAGATGCTGACGCGGCTGCGGGAAGCGCTGGCGGCCACGGATGTGCGTCTGGCAGACCAATGCCTGAACACATTGTATGAAACGGCGTATGACCCAGGCACAGAAAAAATCCTGTCGGACATTTCGGACAACATCCTGACAGCCGATTTCGCGGAAGCAATCCGCGCAGCGGACGCGCTGCTGGATGAGACTCGCGGACGTTAAGATTTGCCGCAGGGGGCGGGCGAACGCAGTCCCCCGCCCACTGCAATCCGTCCGTCCACAAGTGTCGGTTATATTTGGAAAACACACCCGCCCCATAAGCGCGAATTAGAAAAAGCAAACAACCCCTTTTATTGAAAAGGCCTGCATCAAAAAGCGCCGCACCCGCCGCGCTTAAGAAGGGGTCTGGGCCAGAACCCCATAAGCGCGAACTTAAGGATTGGGGAAGGTCAAAAGCGACAGACCTTGGAGGCTCCGCCCCCAAACCCCAGCAAGGGACTTCGCCCCTTGACCCCGTCTTAAGGGCGGCGAGTGCAGCGCTCTGATGCAGGATATGGCGCGTGTAGGGGCGGGCGAACACAGTTCGCCACTACAGAAAAGCTCCGCGCTAGCCGCGCTTAAGAAGGGGGTCTGGGCCAGAGCCCCATAGGCGCGAACTTAAGGATTGGGGAAGGTCAAAAGCGACAAACCTGGGGGGGGGGGGGGGGGGGGGGGCGGGGGGGGGGGGGGCGGGGGGGCGCGGGGGGGGGGGGGCGGGGGGGGGCGGCGGGGGGAGGGGGGGTGGGGGGGGGGCCGGGGGGGGGGGGGGGGGGGGCCCCCCCCCCCCCCAGGTCTTAATCTTTTGACCTTTCTCATTCCTAAGTCCGCGCGTAAAGAATTTGGGGCCTAACGGCGATTTGCCG
>JAISYE010000208.1 GCA_031297485.1 Clostridiales bacterium | reverse complement strand
TAAGTTCGCGCCAATGGGGCAGAGTCCCAAGGTCTTAATCTTTTGACCTTTCCCTATCCTTAACCGCACGTATGCCGCGCAACGCGCAAAAGCCCACGGAACGCCGATTCCATGGGCTTTTACGCGCCGGGCTTTTCTGACAAGACGCGCTATTTCAGCGTATCTTTCAGTTTATCCCAAAACCCTTTCCTGTGGTCTGTGTATTCCTCGCCCATTTCGAAGGCGAAATCCCTCAGCAGCTGCTTCTGTTTCTCCGTCAGCGAAGTTGGCACAGTCACCTTGAGGCTGACCACCAAATCCCCCACAACGCGGTTATTTCTTACGTTAGGCACGCCCTTGCCCCGCATAACAAAATGTGTGCCGGTCTGGGTACCGGGCTTTATCGTGTACTTCTCGGCGGAATCCAGCGTCGGCACAATAATCTCCGCGCCAAGGGCCGCCTGCGCGAAGGTTACCGGCACCTCCAGGTACAGGTTTGTGCCCTCCCGCGAGAATAACTTATGGGGCTGGACATGTATGGTAACAAGCAAGTCCCCCGCGAGGCCGCCCTTGGCCCCCGGCTCGCCGCGGCCGCCCAGTCGTATGCTCTGCCCGTTGTCTATGCCCTTGGGCACGGAAACTTTAAGGGTCTTAGACCTGCGCACAGCGCCGGCACCACGGCACACAGGGCAGGGTTCCTTTATTATCCTGCCCTCGCCCCCACATACCGAGCAGCTGCGCACCGTGGTCATGGTGCCGAATATGCTCTGCTGCTGCACTCGCTCCTGCCCGGTGCCGCCGCAGTGCTTGCAGCTTTCCGCCACTGTGCCGGCCTTGGCGCCCGAGCCTTTGCAAGCGTCGCAGGTTTCGTTTGACATTATCTGTATATCCTTTTCAACGCCAAATACGGCTTCCTCAAACTTAATACTCAGATTGGCATGCAAATCCGCGCCACGGCGCGCTGAGGTCCGCCGCCCGGTACTGCCGCCGAAGATATCGCCAAACCCGCCGCCGAAAAAGTTGTCGAAAATGTCGCCCATATCGAAGGACGCGCCGCCGTAAAAGCCCCCGCCGCCCGTCTGGTCAAAAGCCGCGTGGCCCATTTGGTCATAGGCCGCGTGTTTTTGGGGGTCGCTTAATATTCCGTAAGCCTCGTTTACTTCCTTGAACTTCGCTTCCGCTTCCTTATTGCCAGGGTTGGCGTCGGGATGATATTGCTTTGCCATTTTACGGTACGCCTTTTTCAGCTCGTCATCCGAAGCGCCTTTAGATACGCCCAGTATCTCGTAATAGTCTCTTTTTTCAGCCATAATATCATCCCCGCGTCAAATAGGCCTTCCCAACACCATTACCGTCATACTTCTTTGTAGTCCCCGTCCACCACGTCATCCGGGCCGGGTTCCGCTTGCTGTCCGCCCGCTCCCGCGTCCGCCTGCTGGTACAATTTTGTGGAAACCTCATGGAACACCGCCGTCAGCTTCTCGGTAGCGGCTTTCAGATTCTCTACGTCGCTGTCCGAAAGGTTATCTATACTGGTGCTTTCCACAACGCGCTTAAGGTTCGCCGCTTCTTCCTCTATGCGCTGCTTGTCAGAGGGGTCTATCTTGTCGTCCAGGTCCTTCAGCATTTTCTCCGCCTGAAAAATCATAGAGTCCGCGTCGTTCCGGGCGTCCACCGCATCCTTACGCTTCCTGTCCTGCTCGGCGTAACGCTCCGCGTCCTTTACCGCTTTGTCGATTTCCGCGTCGCTCAGGTTCGTGCTGGCGCTTATGGTTATCTTCTGCTCCTTGCCTGTGCCCAGGTCTTTTGCCGAAACATGCACAATACCGTTGGCGTCAATGTCAAAGGTAACCTCTATCTGCGGTATACCACGCGGCGCCGGGGCGATGCCGTCCAGCCGGAAATGCCCCAGGGACTTGTTGTCCTTAGCCATTTGCCGTTCGCCCTGGAACACAAGAATATCCACCGCAGTCTGATTATTTTCCGCTGTGGAAAAGATTTTAGTCTGCTTTGTGGGAATAGTGGTGTTGCGTTCTATAAGTTTTGTAAAAACCCCGCCCAGGGTCTCAATACCAAGGGAAAGGGGCGTAACGTCCAGCAGCAGTATACCGCCCGCGCCCTCGTCGCCCGCGAGCTTGCCGCCCTGGATGGACGCGCCCAAGGCCACGCACTCGTCCGGGTTAATGCCCTTGAAGGGTTCTTTATTCGTCAGGCGCTTGACCGCCTCCTGCACAGCGGGAGTTCTGGTGGAACCGCCCACAAGCAGCACCTTGTTCAGCTCGGAAGCGGAAATGCCCGCGTCGTTCAAGGCGTTTTTCACCGGCCCTACCGTAGCCTCTACCAGGTCCGCCGTCAACTCGTCGAACTTGGCCCGGGTCAGGTTGATGTCCATATGTTTTGGGCCGTCCTGATTCATTGTTATAAAAGGAAGATTTATATTCGTGGTTGTAACTGTGGATAATTCCTTCTTGGCTTTTTCGGCGGCTTCCTTCAAACGCTGCATCGCCATTTTGTCCTGGCTTAAATCCATGTTCTCCAGCTTTTTAAACTCCGCCACAAGATACTTCATAATCCTGTCGTCAAAATCGTCCCCGCCCAAATGATTGTTGCCGCTGGTGGCCAGCACTTCTATTACGCCGTCGCCGATGTCGATTATGGATACGTCGAAAGTGCCTCCGCCCAGGTCGTAAACCATTATTTTCTGTTCTTTTTCGTTATCCAGGCCATAGGCAAGGGCCGCGGCCGTAGGCTCGTTTATAATGCGCTTGACATCCAGGCCGGCAATCTTGCCCGCGTCCTTTGTGGCCTGACGCTGGCTGTCCGTAAAATACGCCGGCACGGTTATTACAGCCTCGGTTACTGTTGTGCCCAGGTAGGCTTCCGCGTCGGCCTTTAATTTTTGCAGAATCATCGCGGAAATTTCCTGTGGGGAATATTTCTTGTTATTTATTGTCACCTTGTAGTCCGAACCCATTCTGCGTTTTATGGATATCACCGTGTTGTCCGGATTGGTTATGGCCTGGCGCTTGGCTGTTTCGCCAACAAGGCGCTCGCCGGTTTTCGTAAAACCGACTATGGACGGCGTTGTGCGGAAGCCCTCCACATTGGATATTACTACGGGCTGGCCGCCTTCCATAACCGCTACGCATGAATTTGTGGTGCCTAAGTCAATACCTATTATTTTTCCCATTATTATTCCTCCTTAATTTAATTTGCTACCTTGACCATGCTTGGCCGCACTACTCGTTCCTTATAAATATACCCTTTCTGCAATTCCTCCGCCACGACATTGGCGCCCAGCGTCTCGTCCTCCACGTGGGCCACAGCGTGATGGAGGCTGGGGTCAAACCGCTCGCCGGCCGCTGGTATTACCTTTACGCCCAAGTCGTCAAGCACCTTGCACAACTGCCGCAGAAGCATCTCGACACCCTTGTAAAACGCGGTGTCCCGTTCGCCGCCGTTTTCGGCCTCGAGGCCGGCGGACGGCCCTGGGGAGGCGCCGGGGCCTTCGACGGGGCAGAAACCCGCGGCGCCGGGGACCCGGGACGCCAGAGCCCGCTGGAAATTATCCACCACCGGCAGCAACCGCTCGACTGTATCGCGCACGCCCTCGTCGTACATACTCGCCTTCTCTTTTATTGAACGCTTGCGGAAATTATCAAAGTCAGCCATTGTGCGCTGCAACCGGTCCATAAGCTCCTCATAGCGCCGCTCGGACTCGTCCGCGGCGTGGGGAGGCGCTTCGTCTATTATTTCCACTGTCTCCGCTGTTTCTTGGTCCGGGCAAAGGCTGTTTTCCTCCGCTTTTTCCTCTGCCGCGGCCGTCTCCTTTACCTCCGCGTTCCGCGGCTTATTTTTCTTCATCAGATTCTCACCTCACTTTTATTATGAGTTTCCACGGAAACTCAAAACCTTTTCGTAGAGCCAACTTGTTAACTGTGGATAACTTTATCACCTCCACAAAAATCGCTGAGCATCATCTCAAATTTTGTTAAAATATCACGCAAACTAATTTATACGCTTTTGTTACAAAATCGTTTCAGCGGATACTCATTATTGCTGCGTTACAGGGGCAGCTAGCCTCCGGTCAAGGCTTTTACGATACTGTTTATATTTTTTACTATTCCCTTTAAAATAGAAGCGACCTGGACATAATTCATCCTTGTGGGGCCGATTATGCCTATGTGGCCGTAACTGTCGCCGTCCAGTTTGTACCGCGCCTTTATCAGGCTGCAATCCTTCATAAGCTCGTGGTCATTCTCCGCGCCTATGAGTATCTGCACGTCGTCTGTGACGCCGCCGCCCAGCAGGGTCGCGAGTATTTCCCGTTCCTCCAGCGCCTGGAATATCGCCTTGGCCTTTCCCACATTATTAAACTCTGGCATGGACAAAATATTCTTTACCCCGCTTGTGTATACCTGTACATTATCCTCCGCCCGCATGGAATTTATTACGGCTTCCAGTACGGCTGACAGCACCTCCCCGTATTCCCCAAAACGCCCGAGCAATTTAGTCACTTTCTCCGCGTCAATATTTTCCACCGAATCCCCGGCCAAGTAATGGTTAAGCGCTTCTGAGAACTCCAGCAGCTTCTCGTAGCTGGGCACGCGCCCCAAACGGATTATGTGATTCTTTACCGTCTTGCTGTTCGTTACCAGCACCATTAAAATCGACACGTCATCCATTGGTATCAACTGGATATGCTTTATCTGCGTCTTGGCCGGGTACGGCTCCGTTACTATTGACATGTAGTTTGTTAATATAGAAATAGCTTTTGCTGTTTCCTGCATAAGATAATCTATTTTATTCATGTTGTGCGCGATTAATATTCTTAAGTATTCCACTTCTTCCGGCGTTAATTCCCGAGTGCGCATAAGCGTGTCTACATACAGGCGGTACCCTTTGTCCGACGGCACCCGCCCCGCGGAGGCGTGGGGCTGTATTATAAGCCCCAGTTCCTCCAGGTCGCTCATTTCGTTGCGGATTGTGGCCGAGCTTATGCCCAGCCCGTACTTTTTCGCTATTGTGCGCGAGCCGATAGGTTCCGCCGTCTGTATATAATCGTTTATTATGGCCTCTAAAATTTTTATCTTACGGTCATTTAACAGCATGACTATACCCCCATATTGGAACATTAAACCACCAAGGCGTTTTAACATCCTTAAAGCTATAATTCTGTTAGCACTCGATAAAAGCGAGTGCTAAACCGTGCTATAAAAATAACACTTAAGATTATTTATGTCAAGTAATTTTTATTTCTGAGATTTTAAGTTGTTTCACAGCAAGGCATTGAATAGTAACTTGTCTATTGATAAGACTTTTTGCGCAACATAAAATATTTCTTTGCATAGGAATGACGAATTAATTAAACGCCAAACTTTTTCGCAGGAGATACGAACGCTTCAACGCATTTCCGAAAAAGTTTGGTATCTTATATTTTCATCATTCCATAGGGCACGCTTAACAGTCCGCATCCGCTGAATTTTTATGCGCTATTTTACTCTTGGACGGATCCCCTGAATAGGCCAACGAATACATTTCCCAAACAAACGGAAGTTCCGGCCCCGGGTACAGACGAATTGCAGGAGCGGACTGTGTTCACCCGCACCTCTGCGGCATTGCGCTTACAACTGCCGGCCAAAAACATTTATTTTTCCTTTAAAATATCCACGGATACACCAGCAGGGGCGAACTGCCGTAAGTTCCGGCCACGGCCCCGTCAAGCCCGCATCTTCGTAAGCAGCTCGCTTAAGCCGCGCAGTTCCTGAATTAGGCCTAAGCCGGACATCTTGTAGGTTAGGGCCGGCCTTGCGCCGGCAGCCAGGCTGAGCTTATCACTGTATTTCAAAATAAACGCGCTTATGGCCGCAGGGTCGGCTTTTAGGCCAGACCGGTAAGTAAGTACAATGGCGTTTCCCCGCTGGGTGGCGGACACGAAACCGCAGGCGTGCGCCCGTGCCTTAAGAAGCGCCACGTCCAAAAGGTTCCGCGTTTCGGCCGGTATAGTGCCGAAGCGGTCCTCTATTTCATCCTGAACGTCGTTGTAATCGCGCAGATCGCTTATAAGCGATATTTTTTTGTATATCTCCAGCTTTTGCTCCTCGTTCTCAATGAACGCTGAGGGAATATAGGCGTTAATACCCACTTCAACCGACGTCTCAAATTCATCCTTGGTTCCGGCGCCCGACAGCTCCCGCACCGCGCTGTCCAGCAGCTTACAGTACATATCGTAACCAACCGCGTCTATATGCCCGTGCTGCTCGCTTCCCAGCAGATTGCCCGTGCCGCGCATTTCCATATCGCGCATTGCCACTTTAAAGCCCGAACCAAATTCCGTAAACTCACGTATGGTCTGCAGGCGCTTTTCCGCGTCAATATCCAGGGCTTTGTCCTTGCGGTACATGAGATAGGCGTAGGCCAGCCGGTTGGAGCGCCCGACCCTTCCGCGCAGCTGGTAAAGCTGCGCCAGGCCCATGTAGTCCGCGTCGTGTATTATTATCGTGTTAACATTGCTGATATCCATACCCGTTTCTATTATTGTCGTGCAGACAAGCACATCTATTTCGCCTTTTATAAATTCCATCATAATCTTTTCCAGCTCGCGCTCCGACATCTGCCCGTGGGCATAGGCCACGCTGGCATGGGGCACAAGCTCGGCTACACGCGCCATAATCTCCGAAATATTCATTACGCGGTTGTACAGATAATATACCTGCCCGCCTCGGGCCAGCTCGCGATTTATAGCGTCGCGCACGGACTCCGCGCTGTATTCCATCACGTAGGTCTGTATTGGCTTGCGCTCCTGAGGGGGTTCCTCCAAGACGCTCATGTCACGTATGCCCGTCATGCTCATGTGCAGGGTGCGCGGAATAGGCGTGGCGGTCAGGGTCATCACGTCGGCGTTTTCCCGCAGCCGTTTCAGCTTCTCCTTATGGGCGACGCCAAAACGCTGCTCCTCGTCAATAACAATAAGGCCAAGTTCCTTAAAACGCACGTCAACAGACAGCAGCCTGTGCGTGCCAATAACAATTGAGGATGAACCGTTGGCCAGCCTCCTCAGGCTTTCCCGCTGCTGCTTCACGCTTCTGAACCGGGACAGCATCTCTATATTAATAGGAAAACCTTCCATGCGTTGGACAAAGGTGTTGTAATGCTGCTGCGCCAAGATTGTGGTAGGCACCAGGAACGCCACCTGCTTGCCGTCCTGCACAGCCTTAAACGCCGCGCGAATGGCTATTTCCGTCTTGCCGTAGCCAACGTCCCCGCATATAAGCCTGTCCATTATGCGGGGCGATTCCATGTCACGCTTGACGTCCTCTATGGCTGCCAACTGGTCCTCAGTTTCCGTGTATGGGAACAGTTCCTCAAATTCCCGCTGCCATACGGTGTCCTTGGAATAGGCGTAGCCCATGGCGGTTTGCCTGCGCGCGTACAGCTCTATTAAGTCCTTCGCCAATACGGCGATAGACTTGCGCGCCCGCGACTTGGCTTTCTGCCATTCCTGGCCGCCCATCTTGCTTTTGCGGACGTTCTGCCCCTCGCCGCCAACGTATTTTTGAATAAGGTCCATTTGCGTGGTGGCGGCAAACAAATCGCCGTCCTCAAACTCCAGACGCAGATAGTCCTTTACCACCCCCAGCACGGCGCGCTGCTCTATACCGCGGTACACGGCAATGCCATGTACGTCGTGGACAACGTAGTCGCCAACGCGCAGGTCCGTAAAACTTTCGATATGCGCCCCTAGCTTTTTCTGCTGGGGTTTGCGGCGTTTTTTCTCGTCGAACAGCTCCTTATCCGTTACTATGACCAAGTTAATGTGCTGATATATAAAGCCGTTATGCAAACTGCCCTGGGTTACAGACACACTGCCCTTGGCTGAACGCAAGGCGCGCCAGTCTTCAAAATAGGCGGCCGGCAGCCCTTGGGCCGTTATTTCCTCGGTTATGCGCTGGCCGCGTGTCTTGGCGCCGGAGAGCACAATAACCTCGAAGCCGTTCTCAACCCAAAATTTCAAATCCTCTATAAACAAATCCACGCGGTTTTTAAATGCGTTTGCGGACTTAACGTCAAAGTTCACGGTTTCTTTTATGTCGAAATCCTTGCTGCGATGCATAAGGGTCGAAAGCAACACAACGCGGAAACGCTGAACCTTTGCCAAGATATCGCTGCAGGAAAAAACCATGTTGATTTGCTCAGGTTTATCCTGACCCTGTTCCATACGATTTTTAACGCTTTCGTAAAACTCGCCGAGAACGGTTTCCAGGTGCTCGGATATTCGCGTCGGCTCGTCGAAAAACACAAGGGTGTCCGGCGGCAGATAGTCGAACAACGTTGCCTCGCCCCCGGCGGATTCCGTCACAGGCAGTATCCGCACATTCTCCAACTGCTCGATAGAACGCTGGGAGATCAGGTCGAAACCCCGTATGGAGTCTACCGTGTCGCCCCACAGCTCGATACGCACGGCGTTGTCGTGGGTAAGGGTAAATATGTCCAGTATTCCGCCGCGTATGGCGAAGCAGCCCGGGCCCTCCACAAGACCCGCCCGTTCGTAGCCCATAGCCACCAAGCGCTCGGCCAGTTTATCCAGAGACATTGTATCGCCTACAGACAGTTCAATTATCTGGGACACGAATTTTTCACGGGAAATTAATTTGTCCAGCAACGCTTCAGCCGGCAGCACTATCGTCCGGCGCCGGTTCTCCAGAAGCCCTTCCAGAACCTGTATCCGCTGGCGCGTTATATCCATACTGCGCACATCCGCGTGATAGAACAATATGTCGTGGCTGGGAAAGTAATCCACCGCCGCGCCTTGTGACCCTTCCGTGCTGTCACGCAAAAAAAACCGCATGTCCTCGTATATTTCCCTAGAATGCAGTTCCGATTGGGCTATTATCAACGCCGGCGCGTTTTCTTTCTCAGGCAGGCGGCCCCCGTCCGGCAGACGGCCCCCGTCCGGCAGACGACCCTCGTCCGGCAGGCGGCCTCCGTCCGGGGCTCCGGCTGACCTCATCAGGCTATAGGCCAGGTGCCACTTTTGAGAATCTATTACCCCGGTGGCAAGGACAGGCGTATTCCCGTTTACCACGCCGCCCAGCAAACGCCGGTAGCTCTCCAACTCCTTAAGCCGTGCCACGAGGGATATTTCATTATTCATAAAACCCATCCTCTTTCTGTAGGGGAAGGAATGACATTCCCGAATTAAATTTATTCATGGCAAAAGCCGTCCCTGACTCTAATATAGTCTCAACAGACTCCGCGGCCATGGCGACAGCCCGGGCCATTAAACCGCGCTGGTCGGGCTCGAACCTGCCAAGCACATAATCCTTCAGGTTCCAGCCCTCTGGCTTTTGCCCGACGCCAATACGCACGCGTATAAATTCCTGGCTTCCCATATGGCATATAAGGCTCTTTATGCCATTGTGCCCGCCCGCGCTGCCCTTTTCCCGTATACGCACCTGGCCGGGCCGCAAATTAACGTCATCGTATACTACTATAAACCTGCAGGGCGTAAGTTTATAATACCGCAAAACCTCGCGTATGCTCGCGCCGCTTTGGTTTACATAGGTTTGCGGCTTTACCAGCAAGACCTTGCGCCCCGCTATAACTCCTTCACCCACATACGCCTGAAACTTCGCGCGGGTTACCTTTATATGGTGGTTACGGCCTAATTGGTCTATAACCTCAAACCCCAGGTTGTGACGCGTGCCCTCATACTCCTTCTCCGGGTTCCCAAGACCCGCTGCTACCCATTCTAACGCGTTATACATCTAGTGACCCTCTCTTTTTGATTCTTTCGTCTCTGGCTTTTTTAGTTCTGGATTCAGCGGCTATAAATATGCGATTACCGTCATAATAGCCTTGGTAAGATTGTACATCTTCATACAACTGATTTTTTTGGGTCTTTAAGCGCTGCGGCAATGGCCGCGGAACCTTGCGTAATCTCAACACATTCCGCGAGCATTTCCTCAATAATTTCCGCGCAGGTCTGGCGCTTTTTTACCAGTCCGGCCGCCTGGCCCGCCATTACCGAGCCGTTTTCCACATCGCCCTCCACAGCCGCCAGGCGAAGCGCGCCCGCGCCCAACTCCTCAAAGCGCTTTACGGCCGCGAGCCTGGCGTCGGTTTCCGGCGTATATCCAGACAAGTTATCCAGGGCCTCCAGAGCCCTGACAAGTTTGTTGCGCAGCGCGCGCACGGGATGGCCTGTTACGCGGCCTGTGACAACCGTGTCAAGGTCCTTTGCCTTTAGGACCATTTCCTTATAGCGTTCGTGTACTGTACATTCGTCAGCCACCAGGAATCGTGTGCCTATTTGAACCGCGTCCGCGCCCAGCATAAGGGCGGCGGCCATTCCACGGCCATCCGCTATGCCTCCGGCGGCTATGACTGGCACCGAAACCGCGTCAACCACCTGTGGCACAATTGCCATTGTGGTCAGTTTCCCAATATGCCCGCCAGACTCCATGCCCTCGGCCACAACCGCGTCCGCGCCCATTTTCTCCATGCGCTTCGCCAGGGCTGCCGAGGGAATAACAGGTATTACCGTTATCCCTTGGCTCTTAAAGGCTGCCATGTATTTCCCGGGATTCCCCGCGCCTGTAGTTACCACTCGAACGCCTTCCGAGCACACCACCCGCACCACCTCCTCGGCGTAGGGCGAAAGCAGCATAATATTCACGCCAAAGGGCTTGTCAGTCAGTTGCTTGGCTTTTTTTATCTCGGCGGCCACAAAGTCCGGCGGGGCATTGCCCGCGGCTATTAAGCCCAAGCCGCCCGCGTTGGAAACCGCCGTGGCCAGGCTCGCGTCCGAGACCCAGGCCATGCCGCCCTGCAATATTGGGTAACGGATGCCCAGCATGGCGCATATTCTAAAGTTCATAATTCGTATCCTTTCATTATGGGAACGCCCATTCCCCGCTCTTTTCATACCGGCGCTTCTCCGCTATATTTGTATTATACCACGCCGCGTATAAGAGGACAACAGCGCATCGTTCACGCTCCGCTCCGCGTCTTGACAAACCGCCGCGCATAGTTTAATATGCGGCAGCGTCGAGCAAGCTCGACTATCTCTGCGTACAAAACGGGACGACTGCCACGTCCCCTACGACACACGCAATTTCGTAGATGGCAAGCCGCATCAATATAAAGGATGGTACATTTTATAAGGAGAATATACATGACAAAGGACATAAAAGCCTATTTGCATTCGCAATTTGGTATTGACAAGCGGGTAATAGATTTTTGCGAGGAAATTTTGGAACAAGAGGAGCTGTTTAAAGGGATAGACGACTTGGCGTTTCAGAATCAAATGAAAGTGCTTCAGGCAATGTCCTGCAGCAAACTGTCCTCGGGGCATTTCGCGGAGACGGTCGGCTATGGCTACGATGATATTGGCCGCCAAGCAACGGAAAGGATTTTCGCGCGAACCTTCTCCGCCGAGGACGCGCTTGCGCGGCCCCAGATAATATCCGGCACCCACGCGCTTACCGTGGCGCTGTTTGGAAACCTCAGACCCGGGGACGAACTGCTTGCGCCTTTTGGCGCGCCTTACGAAACACTGCTGGGAGTAATAGGGATACGTCGGCAAAGAGGCTCGCTGTACGAACACGGGGTGGCTTACAGGCAGGTTATGCCCCTGGAAAGCGGCGGCCCGGATTTTGAGGGTATCAGGGCCGCGGTAACCGAGCGCACAAAGCTAGCGGCAATACAGCGCTCCAGAGGATATTCGCGCCGGCGCTCGCTTACGGTCACGGAAATCGGCCACGTAATAGCGGCGATAAAAGAAATCCGCAAGGATATTATTTGCATGGTTGACAACTGCTACGGGGAATTTACCGAGACAATTGAGCCGAGTGATGTTGGGGCGGATTTAACTGTGGGGTCCTTAATAAAAAACCCGGGCGGCGGGCTTGCGCCTGTGGGCGGGTACATTGCCGGCCGGGCCGAATATGTGGAAAACGCGGCGTACAGGCTTACCGCGCCGGGGCTTGGCAAGGAAGCAGGCCCGACGCTGGGGACAACGCGGCCGGTTTTGCAAGGGCTGTTTCTCGCGCCGCAGGCTGTATCAGCCGCGCTTAAGGGCGCGGTGTTCGCCTCGGCGGTGTTTGACAGGCTGGGATTTGCCGTAAGCCCCGGACCGGCCGACCACCGCCCGGATATTGTACAGGCAATAGACCTGAACAGTCCGGAAGTTCTGGCGGAATTTTGCGCGGGCATACAATCAGCTTCGCCCGTAGACGGCTATGTTCTGCCCGAACCCGCGCCCATGCCTGGTTACGGCTGCGAGGTTATTATGGCTGCCGGCGGCTTTGTACAAGGCTCCTCTATAGAATTAAGCGCCGACGCTCCTATGCGCCCTCCCTACACCGTATACCTGCAAGGCGGGCTGACGTGGCACCACGCCCGCTTCGGCGTGATGAACGCCCTTGACCGCCTGTTTAAGAAGGGTTATGTGTCTATTCAGAGGTGAAAACATTAAGACCTTGGGGCTCCTCTCCATTGGCGCGAACTTAAGGAATGGGGAAGGTGAAAACCCTAAAACCTTGGGGCTCTGCACCAAACCCCGCTTGGGACTCGTCCCCGATAGTCGAGCTTGCTCGACGCAGACCCCTTCTCAAGGGCGGCGAGTGCAGCGATTTTTGATGCAGGTACATCCTTCGGGCGGATTGCCATCCGCCCTTGCGATATGGTCAAAACCCTAAAACCTTGGGGCTCTGCACCAAACCCCGCTGGGGACTCGTCCCCGATAGTCGAGCTTGCTCGACGCAGACCCCTTCTCAAGGGCGGCGAATGCAGCGATTTTTGATGCGGGTACATCCTTCGGGCGGATTGCCATCCGCCCCTGCGATATTGCGTGTATCGTAGGGGACGATGGCAATCGTCCCTTATGGGGACTTCGCCCCCGATAGTCGGGCTTGCTCGACGAAAACTTTCGTCATTCCTAAAAAACCTCAGCCTCATCCGTATTTTTGTAATGTTTACTTAAATAGTCAGTTGCCGCTTCCGTAACAACTTAGCCGCCACGACTAACATGATTGAAGTAATCGCTAAAGCCAGTATCAAAATTACGCGAAGCGAAAGCATGTCGGTAAAAATTGGGCGAATTTTTCCTGCATTCATTGCCGCCAGCTATTGCGCATAACAATTATTTATGCTATACTCTACTTATACCCGGGGGTGCAATGGTTTCGACGGGGATTTTGAAAGTGCGGGCAGCCATCCGCAGACGGTAACTGCGTCGTTAATACCGAAATTTAAAAACAATCGACAACGATAATTTAGCTTTTGCCGCTTAATTAAAGCGGCCGCCGGCCTGATGTAACCCGCTGCTCAGCAACCGGCGCCGACAGGCGGGGAACTTTTGCGCTTAAGCTTTGCCGCGCAAGAAGATTTTATGAAGCTACTAAATTGCGGCGCGTGCCGGTTTGCGCCGCAGTGAGGGAACGTTAATAACCGGCTGTGATGGGAGAGGCTTTCACTAACGGATTTTCGGACAGGGGTTCAATTCCCCTCACCTCCATTTTGCTAAAATCAGGAGCAGCGGGAATCATAAACCGCTGAAATTGAAAAAAATATACTCACGAACGAATAAATTTTTCAAATAGGGGCGGACACAGTTCGCCCCTACAGCGTTTCCTATACCCAATTATCCAGCCAGGTTTTAAACGCTGCTTCCTCCGGTCGGATTTTTACCGGCGAAACAATTCGCACTATCTTTTCCTGTTCCGCGGGCAAGTCAAAGTAATTATCCGAAAGTTCCCACCCGTCCGCGCCAATATGGCACATCCGGGCAAAGCTACCCGCCTTCAGCACAATTTCCGTACAGTACCGGCCATCCTTAACGTATTCCGCAAGAATTTCCGATACCAAATCCGGCTTTTGCCAAGGCACATCATGCCAGCCATCAGGAAAATAACTCACCGCGTCCATTTTTTCGCCGTCCGCCAAAACCTCAAGAAACAAGAAATCCGCTTTCAGGAAATCGAGCAAGAACCGTTCAAACGTGTCGATTATCAACGGCCTGTTAGGGCGTGTTTGAAAACTCCTTAAAACGCGAAATTTCAAGTGAAAACGCTCCAATTTTACGCTGGAATCTAGTTTCAAACAGGCCCTAGCGGCTTCTTCTACAGAAATATTATATACTTGACTAATAGTTGCTATTGAAGCGCCTAACCGCATCGCCAAATCTATGCCCTTGCGGCGGGCTTCTTCTTTAGCGCAGCGTTCCGCTTCCGCTTCGCGCCGGGCTTCTTTCAAGAGCCTTCCGGCGCTTAAGACAGCGGCCTTGGCGTCCGCGGCCTCCGCGATAGCGCCCGCGCTTCGTTTCCGTTCAGCCTGTATGTCAATCTTTTCTAAAAGAGAAAACTGTCGTTTACCTCCTTTTTTACTATATGGTCCGAATTAGTTGGGCGGCGAATTGGGCGCAGGTGGCGCCGTCGGGCCTGCCGGTTATCACAGCTTTTTTGCTGGCTAAAAGGGCGAGCAGCGCGGTGTCCAGCTTTTGGGCGTGCCGGCCGAACCCGATGTGCTCCAGCAGCATAATCGAAGCGCGTATCATGCTGGAAGGGTCCGCGTAGCGTTCGCGGCCCTCACGGACCATGCGCGGGGCCGAGCCGTGTATCGCCTCGAACATCCCGTGGCTGTAACCAATGTTCGCGCTGCCGGCAGTGCCAACCCCGCCTTGCAGTTCCGCGGCTTCGTCCGTGAGAATGTCGCCGTAAAGGTTGGGCAGCACCATTACTTGAAAATCCCGCCGCCGCTTGGGGTCTATCAGCTTGGCCGCCATTATGTCTATGAACCAGTCGTCAGCTTGTATGCCTGGGTATTCTTCCGCTACCCGCCGGAAAATTTTCAAAAACTTGCCGTCTGTCGTCTTGATTATATTGCCCTTTGTTACCGCCGTCACCCTTGTCCCGCCATTGTTCAGCGCGTACTCAAAGGCCGCGCGTATAACCCGCTCGCACCCTTGCGTCGTGGCAACCGTAAAATCGAAGGCCAGGTCGCCGTCAATCTCTATCCCCTCGCTGCCCAGCGCATAGCCGCCTTCCGTGTTCTCGCGGAAAAATACCCAGTCGATTCCCTCTGCAGGGATTTTTACCGGCCGGACATTGGCGAATAAATCCAGCGCCTTGCGCATTGCCACATTGGCGCTTTCTATGTTCGGCAGCCCGTCCGAGGCGGAAGGCGTGGTCGTCGGACCCTTTAAGATTACGTCGCAAGCCCGCAGCGCCTCCATTACATCGTCCGGTATCGGCTTTAAGCAGGCGATTCTGTTCTCCAGCGTCAACCCGTCTATAGCCCGCAGTTCTATCTTGCCGGAGGATATTTCTTCCTTTAATAAAACTTCCAAAACCCGTCCCGCTTGGGCTGTTATGGCTGGGCCTATGCCGTCCCCGCCCGCTATGCCTATTACTATTTTATCCAGCCGCTTGTAGTCGGTAAAAGACCGGTTGCGCTTTAATGTCTCAACCCGCGCCAACTGTGTCTCCACTAAGCGTCCGAACCGTTCCTTCGCTTCCTCTATTTTGTTCATAAAATTCCTCCATGTTTGTTTTAAGGCGTTTTGAAAATTCCTTAGGACGTGTTTAAAAACTGGATTCCAGCGTGAAGCGTCGAGCAAGCTCGACTATCATTATATTAAAAGATTTCCTCAAAGGCTTCTTCCAGTTTTATTGTCATATCATCGAACAAAGTGATTTTAATTTCATGGATGATATCAGCTTTTTCTTCCTTTGTCATTGTTTCGAGCATATAATCAGGGAACAGCGAGTAAATTTTGTCCAGCTCGAATCTTCCGCCGGGACCAGGACCTGTGGCTTTAAGCACCTGCACTTCTATCGAGCGGCTGTCCGTATCCACAAGCCAATATTCCTTTACACCGCATTTTTCATATAAATTCTTTTTGTATCCCCTGTCTTTTGTGGCGGTACTGGGGGACAAAACTTCCACAATCAAGTCTGGAGCGCCGTATATGCCGTTTTTCTTGATAATATCCCTATTACATACAATCATGACATCAGGTATTACCCTGTCCCTTTCCGTCAGATAAACGTCCAGCTCCCAAAAGGCCCTGCAAGGTTTCCCTCTTAAATAATTTCCAAAAAGTCTGGCGATATTTCCCGCCACAATATTGTGATTCACAAGGGGCCGCGGCGACATAGCGATAACATGTCCATTAAGCACTTCTTCTCGAATGTTTTCCCGCACCTCCTCTTGACGCGCTAAATTTTCCATAAAGAACCCTCCTTGTTGATTTGTCCGCTGCGTTTTTTATTCTGTTTCAATCCACATCTGTGCGGACTCAGGCGACCGGCTTAATATCTTATATGTTAGGGCCTGTTTGAAAACTAGATTCCAGCGCAAAATTGGAGCGTTTTCGCTTGAAATTTTGCATTTTAAGGAGTTTTCAAACACGCCCTAAGGTTCATCACTATAATAGCAGGAAAACGCAAAAATAACAATGGCCGGATAAATCACGAAACCCGTCCAAACTTTGAAAACCCCAAAATATACAAACATAAAAACCTTGAGGCGCTGACCCAAGGTTTTTATTGGCATGTCTTTACTGACGCAGCTTCATCATCTTCAATACAGCACTGAATTTTTCCTGGTCTTGCGGAGGCAGGTTTGTTAGAACCGCCTCAAGCATTTCCGCCTGCTCCTGTTTGGTTATCTTGTTGGGGCTGCTTTCGTTACTTTTTATAAACTCCAGTATGTATGGCATTGCCTCCGCCATGGAAACGCCGTCTATTTTTGCCAAAAAGCCCTGCAAGGCCGCCTGCTTCTCTTGGGACAGGTTTGCGAAGGCGGCTGTTTGTAAAATTTTACTCTTATCCATACTCATGTATTTCTCAACCCTTCCAGTTTTATAATGATTTCATTCATTTCGAAAAATTTTATCAGTAAGTCTATTTGCAATCGCTGCTCCTCGGTCAGATGCGACCGCATGGACGACAAGACCGCCATGCGCCAGTCTGTCTTGTTTTTAGCGCACATTTCAATCGCCTGCTTGCGATAGGCTTCCAGCAGTCTTTGAATCTCCAGCAGTTTTAGAAACATCCCGGCGCTTTTTCCGCTGACGCCTCCCGCAGGCGGCGGTCCGCCTGACATGGCCAGCATCTGTTCAAACATCGCGAACATATCTGTCAATAAAAATCCCTCCCCTCAAAAAAGCTGCAACAGTATAATATATGATGTGTGCTTCGCCATGATAACAGCAGAAAAAAGGAACACCAAAAAACGTCAATTTCTTGGTGTTCCTTAGGACGTGTCTAAAAACTGGATTCCAGCGCGAAGCGTCGAGCAAGCTCGACTATCATTACAGCGGTTTTATTCGAAATTTCGCGCTTTAAGGAGTTTTCAAACACGCCTTAGGTCCGGCTAAACCTTTGACAATAATTTTAGCCGCTTGCTGGTCTATCTCTATGTTTTCGTGAAATGTTGATGTCGCCATGCAATCAATTCCTTTTTGTATAATATTAGGCAGTATCACTGACAATTTTATCCTTGCCGCTAGCGAGAAACAAGCCTTCATTAAAACCCCAAATAACAGCAATATCCTCATCTTCTTAAGCGCATAAAGTACGGTGGTTTCAATGTGGCAAATTTCAACGTTCGCGAGTTTCATCAGCGTTTATCAGCGCGTCAATCTGTTCAATGGCGTCGTCATATTTAAACATCAGTATCAGCCTTCCTATTTCCATGACGCGTTCCTTGGTTTTCGCGCTAAGGGGCAGGGACGCGCTGTTTACCACAATGTCGTTTACTGTTTCAATATCCATATCCTTAAGGGCGGTTTTAAGGGTTTCCAGCTTCAGGGCGGATAAATCCTCCTTGCTGGCGTCCCCGGAAGTTATGGCCAGCGCCTCGCGGATGTTCGCGATAAGTTTCCGCAGATCCGCCAGAAGCGGCGGCGTGTCACGCTCAATTGCGGCCAGGTCTCCGTTCTTAGCACATTCCTCCATCTTTTGCGCGAAATCGGAAAACTCCTGCGCTCCTATGCCCCGCGCCGCGCCTTTAAGCGCGTGTACCATTGTCCGGTACATTTCAAGGTCGGCGTTCTGGGCGTACTCGGTAAGCTGGGTCACTTTCTCGTCAGCGTCAAAGCAAAAGTTGGACAATATATCCAGATAAGCGTTTAACGACGATACGCCTCCTAGGTTGCGCAAGCCTGCTTCAACAGACATGCCTGGTATTTCCAACTGAACCGGACCGTCCGGTGGGAGCAAACCCTCCGCGGGGACCGGGGCGGCTTCGCCAATCCTCCGCTTTGCCCTGGGCAGCCATTTTTTTAGAACAGCGCGCAGCTTCTGCACTTCTATAGGCTTGGAAAGGAAGTCGCTCATACCTTTTTCAAGAAACATCTCCCGCTGTTCTAGTACGGCGTTGGCTGTGAGGGCTATAATCGGCAGTTTTTGATAATAGGGGTCGCCGCCGTCTATTGACCGTATGGCCTTCATGGCTTCCACGCCATCCATTTCCGGCATAATATGGTCCATGAAAACTATGTCGTACCTGTTAAGCCTGCAAAGCTCTACAGCCGCGCGGCCGCTGCCGCAGGTCTCAATATCCAGGCCGTACATGCCCATCAGTTCCTTTGCCACAAGCAGGTTGGTTGGCATGTCGTCCACTATCAGCACTTTAACGTTATGCCAATAATCGGTGTGGCGCTCATTATCTTCCTGCAGCCCAGCGGTTTGGCCGCCGTTAAAAATCTCCGCCACGTTAAGGCAGAACAGCGGCGCCGTTATGCTGCTTACCGCGCCGGACGTTCCCTCAGGCGAGACCCCGTCCAGTTCGACCATATTTACAAGGGTGCATTTGTAGCTGCTGGACTCCAGCGCCACTATACATTCCTTTATGCGTTCCGAAGGCACAAAGGCGTATTCAAACTCGTTGTTCTTCAATTCAATTAAAAACTCGCCCAGGTCTTTTACATATGTAGGCTTTATTCCCAAATTTGTCATGGTATACATAAGGGAGCCCAAATGAACCGGCCTGTCCTCAAACACGATTACCCGTTTTTTTGAGGGATTTTCGACAGCCGCCAACTTCTTATTGCTGCCGATAAGCTGGATTATAGTCGCCGTAAAAGTGGAACCATGCCCGTATTCGCTTGTCACTTGAATGTCTCCTTCCATAGCTTGGCAAAGGCTTTTAGTTATAGAAAGCCCCAGCCCGGTGCCCTCGATTTGCGTCTGCGTGTCTATGCGTGTAAAATCGTGGAATATTTTCTCCGCGTCTTCTTGCTTCATGCCGATACCAGTGTCAAGAACGCTGAAGATAAGCCTCATCCTCCGCGCGCTCCTATCACGCCGGATATTCCGGTCCTCACCGCCGTCCAGGCGCTCGTGCTCGATTGTCAGTATAATATGTCCGCGCGCTGTGTACTTAACCGCGTTGCTTAATAGGTTTATCAATATCTGCCGCACGTGTACCTCGTCGCCAATCAAGATTTCCGGTATTTGGCTGTCCATTTTGACGAACAGGGAAATCGGCCGGTCTAACAGGCGCACACGGATTATGTTCACAACGTCGTTTACTAAGGAAGAAAAATAATATTCCTTAGAGGCAATCTTAAGCTGGCCGGCCTCTATTTTAGAAAAATCCAATATGTCGTTGATTATGGAAAGCAACGTATTGGCTGCCTGGCGAATTATGGAGACATACTCGTGGATTTCCCTGGGGATATCCTTGCGTAAAACTATTTCCGATATACCCAAAATAGCGTTCATAGGCGTGCGGATTTCGTGGCTCATACGCGCCAGAAAGGACGACTTGCTTAAATTCTCGTCACGAAACCGAAATTTTTCCAAATTAAGCCGTATAAAGAGCGCGCTCAGCAAAACGGTAACCAACAGGCCCACTACCACCAGCAGCGGAATCATGTAGTACACATCATGGTAATAGGCGTCCATCGGCATTTCGATGCCTATGTACCAGCCGTTGTCCATTCTCCGGAAGGCCGCGATTAAGGTGCCGCGGGTCCCGCCGAAGGCTCCGGCCCCATTCGTGGCCGCCGGAACTTGCGTAATGCCTTTAGCCAAGATAAAACTCCGGCCCGCGCGTATTTCCGCGGCAATATGCGCGTAGTCCGGTACGGAACTTCCGGCGCTTTCCACCGGCTTGCCCAGCATGGCGCTGTCCGGGTGGATTATAAAATTTCCGCGCTCGTCAACCAGTATACCGTATTCGCCTTCCCCGAGATTATCCGCCTGCACGCTTTGCGCCAGCCTGCCAAAATCCATGTCAATAAGGGCCGTGCCCAGCTTTTCACCCAGGGCCGATGGGGCTGCGGCCTCCGGCCGGCTATAAATTTCCTTTGAGAACGACATAATGTACTGCCCCGAATATGCGTCCAAGTACGGGCCGGAAACCGCTATGCCGCCCTGGGCCGCCACCGCCGCCATATACCAGGGCCGGTTCTCAAAGTCTATACTTTCGGGCGGCGTCCAGTCGGCGTTTATGTAAACCTTGCCGTCTATATACACGCCCATGCTTATCAGGCTCGGCAGCCCAGCCTTATAATGCTCCACCGAAGATGTCAGCATGGGCAGCAACCGCTCGATTTCCTCCAGATGGACGCGGTCCGGAGCCCGAGCCTCCGGCGGATTGCCGGCGGGGCCGGAACTTCCGGTTTCTATGATATACCTGACTACAGACTCCAAATTTATAAGCGCCACGTTATAGCCTCTAAAGTCCGAGTCTATATTCGACTGCATGGTCGAAAGCTTATCGTTTATATTGGCGGCCAACTCCCTTTCCATCATTCGCACCGCGAACACGCTGCTTATTATTACCATCAGCAGCAAGGACAGAAACACAAAGGCTATTTCTTTTATATTCTCCCGTATAACCGCTATCAACTTCACAAACATCGCGCTCCTTCCGTTTATTTATTATACCGGCTCCGCGCTTGCCGCGCAAGCTTCAAATTTTCAGAATTTTTGCTTCGCGAAAACGCGGCTTCGCCGCGCCCTTGTTCGCCGGGTTCCTTGATGAGGAATCATAATTTCGCGGGCGGCGCGTAAAATAAAGTAAACATAATAAATAGGCGGTGCATGATATGAAGGCCGAATCTAAAACCGGGCAAATGCCGCTTGCAAACGAAAAATCCAGAGTTTCCGCGCTTATATCCGGAATACTTATAGGCTACGCGCTAACCTGCATTATTATAATCGGCTACGCGATATTAATTACATATTCGTCGCTGACAGGCGAGAACTTGCCGCTGGTAGTAACAGTGACTTGCCTGGCGTCGGTTATAGTAGCGGGTTTTGACGCCGCTTCCGGCGCGGAAAGCCGCGGCTGGCTATGGGGCATAACAGCCGGGTTTATATACGCGGTGATTCTGGCGGCGCTGGGAGTATGGGTCAACAAGGGTTTCGCGTTAGATTCGCGGACCATTACGCTGCTTGTGCTCTCTGTGGCTGGCGGCGGCTTGGGCGGAGTTATCGGAATCAATTTCAAAAAGAAGTGAGGTCTGCGGGGTAACGTTCCACGATAGGGCACAATGGGGGCAAACAAAACAATGTCAAGAGGTTAGGGATTTCCGAATTGACACGGGCGAACACAGTTCGCCCCTACATTCTTCAGCATACTCATGCAAGAACGCCGCGCTTGACGCCCTTAAGAAGGGGTCTGGGGCGAGTTCTCATAGGCGCGAACTTAAAAAACCTAAGACCAACGGACAGTTCACCGTTAGGGGCCTAACGAGGGTTTTTAGGTCCTTGAGGGAAAAGGTCAAAACCCTAAGACCTTGGCGCCAACGAACAAACCCTCGTTGGCCCCAAAGGTCTTAATCTTTTAACCGTTCGCGCGTATGCCCCCCCCCATACATTGCCCGCTCGCTTGTAGGG
>JAISYE010000207.1 GCA_031297485.1 Clostridiales bacterium | reverse complement strand
GAAGGGGAAGTCAAGCGAATTCGGTTGAAATACATCGCAAAATGTGGGGTTTATGCGGGCATCGTGGCTTTTATAACAGCAAATCACTCTGTTGTTATAAACCTGTTCGGGATTTCAGGCAGTTATATACCGCCTCAAGTCAGTTTCCACAATATTAGGCAGTTTCAGCTTGAATCCCGGCGCGAGTACATCGCACAGCCTGTAAATATCTCGCTTGTGCTTGCGAATGTCTGCTGAATCGACCCTGCCGCCGCTGTTGCGCCGTTCGGTGAGTTCGAGCCACGCTTTCGCCTTGAACGGAATCAGGTGAACCTCGTCCAGTATCGGCAAGCCGTCAATCTTGCGAACGCCGTCCCGCAGAAAGTGATAATAGTCGTCGTTCAGCAGGATTGCCGACAGGCTTGAAATATCGTCGCCAATCGGAATAGGCGTTACAAGCGCGGTTTCGGGCAGTTTAAGCCCGTCAATATGCCGCGAGAACAATTCCAGCATTTCAGGGTAACGCGGGGATTTCGGGTTTTTGAACCTGTAAAATTGCGGCTCGCCCGTGCTTGCCTGTCGGTGTTCATATCCGGCTTCAAGCACATAATCCCAGAGCCGTCTGCCGAAGTCGGGGTTCAACGCCTCGACAAGCAGAACGATGTCAATATCTTTCGTCAGGCGAAAGTCCGCGCTTTCTGCTTCCATAATCAGCGAACAAGCCGCGCCGCCGATGATTACGAAATTGTCCGAGTAGTTGGCGAACCACTCCTTGAAGCTCTGCATACGGGCTATAATGCTGCTATCCACTCAATTTCCCTCCCACAATTTTCTCAATATTTCTTCTATCGCCTGCGTAACACGCTCGTCTTTCTCGCCTCCCAGCGACACTATCACCGATAGCGGGTCGGCTGCGTTAGGCGCATCGGACAAGACGGTAGGGGAATACTTCCACACCTCAACGCGAACTTGCTTATCTCGGTCGGTCAAAGCATTGTCGCCGCTGATTTTATCCGTCTTGCTGTAATGAGCGAGCGTCGTGACTGTCGGAGGAGAGAGCATACTCCACTCGGAAAGCGCGTTTAAGCCCGCAAGCGGCAATGCGGCGGTTTTGTCGTCACGCGGCGCATAAACAACCTCTCGTACAGGGTCGAGCAAATACGGCTCCGTACCCTCGTACAACGCTCTGTGATTGGATTTGCCTTGAATCACAACTTGAACGCCGTCCTTGAACACTTCAACAAGGTTCAGCTTTTGCAGTTGCCGCACGGCGCGGGTGACTTGCATCGCGCTGATACCGAGTCGCTTGTCAAGCCCACTTGTGTACATCTTGTCGCTTTTTTGGTATAGATAAGAGAACAGCACAAGCTGAGTGGTTGGCATAAACTTCTCACGCGGCTTCGGCTCGGCATAAAGCCGCTCGCTCAAAGCCACGCCCAAAAAGGGCAGATAGACTTGCCCTGTCGCTACGAACGGAATACGCGCCTCAATCAACGCCTTTCTGCGTTCGCCGGACAGCCCGTTCAGTTTGAGAACGACTGGTAGGGCTTCAACCTCGCGTATGCGTTCAATGTTTCGCAGAATGGTCTGCACAGGCGGCACTGCATTAAGCGGTTCAGCAAATACGCACACGGTCTCGTCCAGCGTCACTTTGCGGAAATCGTAGCTCTCAACGAGCATATACGGCAATCGCTCCGCGCCGTCCCACAGGGTTGCGGTTATTTTAACGCCGAGAATATCGGCTAAGTTGAGCATTGGTATCACCTCGATTTTTGAATATAACCTATTTTAACATACGAGAGTTAAAAAGCCAATAGATATGTTAAAATAAAATTTAGGCAGAGCAAAGCAAAAGGTTGTATCAATTTGACACAACCTTTTGCTTCATTCTGCTGTTGCCGCTTATACCGTCTGTGCCTTTCGCCAATCGGTCAACAGGGCGATTATGACTTCCTCGACCTGTTTTGGCGAGTAGTGCGGTGGGAAGAACTTGCGGTAGTGGAGCGTGATTTTCGCCTCCGAAATCGGCGACTCCTTAACCTCGGACAGCACTTCGTAGATTATGTCCGTCGTCAGCGTTCCCGCCTGTTTCATTTTCTTGAACCTCACCGCTTGCGACAGCGACGGCTTAACTTGGTTTACTTCCATAGCGTCAGCAACTGCAAACTGTTCCTCCTATGAGAGGAATGTCAGTTCTACCGCCGTGTTGAACGCGAGTTCGTGAGCGTCCACTTTGTCAAGCAGTGCTTCCACAAGCTAGGTCAGCCGTATAATGCGAAACACTTTGCACTTGTTGTCGCCCGTCTGCGCCGCGATTTCGTCTGCGGAGTGGCAGTCGGACTTAACGCCTTTGTGTTTCAGCGCGTCCATTTTGACTTTGTACGCCCACGCTTTCTCGGAGTACAGTAGCTTTTCACGCTGTTGGAGATTGCTATCCACCATCGCGAGCGCCGCGCTGTTGTCGTCGAGTTCGCGAATGATGACTGGCATTGTGGTCAGCCCGGCAAGATGACTGACGCGGCGGAAGTAAGTACAAGTCATCGTTCGACTTTAAGCCGGTTTCTCTCTGAAAACTCTTGGGACGAAAAACCCCTCCGGGAACTGAACAAAAAGACTTCGTTTCAATATATTCAAAAACGTGCCGTGGAAAGCGGTGCTCCTATATTTGTGAGTATAGACGATACCGTGAATTGCAAGACTAAGCCCTCGTCAAAGGCAAAACGTCCAATACAAGGCGCGGGGTTTCATCACTCGCATTTGGTAAATAAACAGGTTTGGGGCCGTCAAGTTGTGGCTGTAATGCTTAGTTGTGACGGCAAAGAAGCCTTAAACTATGACGCGCACAGATATGACAAAACAGCAGAAAGTAAAATCGCGTATATCCAAGGGTTGGCCAAGGAGATGCCAAAACCTGAAACAGCAGCATACGCGCTGGGTGATTCGTGGTATACAAACCGCAAAATCATCAGCGCGTTTGCTGAAAGCGGCTATTATTACATAGGCGCGCTGAAAACGAACAGAATCATATACCCACAAGGGAACCGAATCAATATCGCTAATTTTGCGAATGAGATGCTGACAAAGGATGACTTTAACCCCGTGACGGTTAAAGGCAGCCAATACTATGCATACATTATTTGAGATTTACAATCATTGGAAGGCAAGTGACGATTTTGCGGAGCAAATACGGCTCAGTGATTACTTCGCGCTATAGACTGCGGAGATTGGATTAACCCCGTCTGAGCCTACTCATGAGAGTGCAATAAGAACCCGCAAGTGGGCTCGGGGCAGATGAGGCAAAAACGGTTCCTCATATTTGGCGGATCAGGGATATACTTAGAGCCTATCCCTTAATAGGCAAGAATGCTGATTTTGCGCCATTTCTGCATTTTAGTAAATCCAGTATTTAAGCCATTCTGCTTTATTCAGGGATAAGCCCTTAGCAAGAAATCCTACACTAATACTATGACAATTCGAGCTACAACAATCCGTCCACCGGAACCATACAAATCCTTTGACAATCGGTTCCGTTCCAAATGGTGGCAATCGCCATCGTTGGGAACCATAACGGGTAGTGTCTAAAAAAAAGAAAAAACCGTCCCTTACAGCATAGTCCCTTTCGTCTGTTTATATCTTATTGCGATATCACCTTAAATATTTTGCGAAAATATAGCACGATGATATGCTTTCGTTTCATTAGCACATTTACGTAACACAGTGCATCCATTATAATAAGCGCAGCAATTACAACATAAATAAAATTTTTTACAAACAACGGTGATAATTCATGTGATATTGGCATATATTATTTACAGTCTCTTATGGCAGTATACAACACTGAATATTTCAATTGAGGCGTGTTTGAAAATTCCTAAAAGCGCGAAATTTCGAATGAAACCGCTGCAATTTCGCGCTGGAATCTAGTTTTTAAACACGTCCTAGCGAGGGAAGTTAAATGCATTCTGAAGTTTGGAGGAGAGTTTCGCGGTATAGATATTTTTACCTGATGCTGGCGCCCGCGGCGGTTTGCACGCTTTTGTTTTCCTATGGCCCACTGGCGGGATTATACATGGCGTTTGTAGACTACAGAATACAGCTTGGCAATTTCTGGCCGTCACTATTTAAAAGTGACTTTGTCGGTTTGCAATGGTTTGTTTACTTTATCGCAGGCCATGACTTTTTAATCGTTTTGCGTAACACGTTGGTTTCAAGCGTATTGACATTGACATTTGGCTTTATTACGCCGATTATTTTAGCGATTGTCCTGAATGAATGCCGGAATATCCCATTTAAAAAAGTTGTCCAGACCACGTCGTACCTGCCTTACTTTGTATCATGGGTTATCGCCTCGAATATTATCGTGTCCGCGCTGTCCTCATCCGGCCTGGTGAATCAGCTGCTGCTGTCGCTTGGTGTTATTGACAAGGGCATCCCCTTCCTGTTGGATGGCCGGAATTTTTGGATGATTGTCGCCTTGTCCAATACATGGAAGGACATGGGCTATAACTCCATTATATATCTGGCGACTATCGCTTCGATTGACTCGGGGCTGTTCGAGGCCGCCCAAGTTGACGGGGCGGGCAGGCTGCGGCAGATTTGGCATATTCTATTGCCTTCGGTTAGGCCCACGGTTGTTATTATGTTGATTTTATCCATCGGCAACCTGTTAAACACTGGGTTCGACCAATATTTCATGCTGGGAAACAATATGACAAGGGAATATTCCGATGTTATAGAAACTTACGCGTTCCGCTATGGTATTCAACAAGGTTTGTATTCTTACGCCACCGCCGTTGGGCTGTTTAAATCCGTCGTCGCGTTTTTGCTGGTTCTTTCGGCTAATAGAATCGCAAAAAAAGTTGAGATGAGTCATTTATTTTAAAAGGGAGGCGGACATATGAAAGTAAAGAAACTTTTGCCACCTAGGAATGACGAATTAAATAAACGCCAAACTTTTTATCTTTCGTCATTCCCTGCCCGCCCAGCCGCCTGGATTGTTGGTGACATCCTTGTTTACACCCTTCTGGGGTTTGTATTTGTTGTAACATTCTTTCCGTTTTGGAATATTTTTGTGCTGTCCTTGAACGACGCGAACGACACGCTGCGCGGGGGGTTCCTCCTGTGGCCCAGAGCTTTTACGATTGACAGCTACACGGCGGTGATTAAAAACCCTGAAATTTATTCCGCCCTGCGGGTGACATTCCTGCGGACCATAGTGGGTGTGCCGCTGACTCTGACGGTAACAACTTTATTGGCTTACGCCCTTAGCCAGCGGGACTTGCCGGGAAGAAAGGGCATTGTATTCTTCTTCATTTTGACAATGTATTTTAGCGGCGGCTTGATTCCTTCCTACATGGTCATAAAGTCCCTTAACTTGATAGACACGTTTTGGGTTTTTATCTTCCCTGCTTTGACCAACGTGTACTGGATGATCTTGGTCCGGACATATATGGAGGGGCTGCCGAAAGAATTAGAGGAATCCGCGAAATTAGACGGCGCCAACGACATATTAATTTTGTTCCGCATTATTCTTCCGTTGTGTCTGCCTGTGCTGGCTACTATTACGCTGTTTTCAGCCATATCCCACTGGAACGCCTGGTACGATTCCTATATTTACACCTACAAGCCGGAACTGAAAACACTATCCGCGGTATTGGTAAAAATATTAAACCAATATCAGACAAACGATATGCTTACCTCTGCCCAGCAGATGGCCAGCGAAGCGAAACGCCTGCCTGTTTCCGGTGAGACTATTCGCATGACTGTTACCATATTCGCCACAGTCCCGATTATTATTGTATATCCCTTTTTGCAGCGGTATTTGATAAAAGGGATTATGGTGGGGGCAATAAAAGGTTAACGTAATATTTTGCTATACTCATTAATATAATTGCAGTATAAACCAAGAGCATGACCAGGAGAAACACACCCATTTTTTTCCGAGCCTTTATTTAACTGGCTTAGCGGGCATTTTGCTTCAAAAAAGCTGTCCGTTTTTTATGCCTGTAAACCCTTGAAAAATAAAGGTTTCCAAGAAATTGATGCGTTTCTCCTGAGAGAATGACTCTTCTGCAAGAGTATTGTAAGTATAGAAGGAGGGGTATATGTGGCAACCTGGATAGATTATTCACCTGGTGGGCTGCTTCAGTCGCAAATCACGCTTAACGGCAGTGGAGAATTAACATATCAGGTTTTATCAAGTTCCGGCGGTATTATTATTGATGAATCCCGTTTGGGCCTTAAAACCGCCAATGTTGATTTCTATGCCGGCATGACTTTTGTATCTACGTCAACGGCTGCGGTAAACACAAGTTACAATCCGCCCAGCGGGAAAAAAACAACGTACTATGATCATTACTCGCTGAGAGAACTTGCGGTAGCCTGTGAAGGCGAAGAATTAACAATCCATTTCAGGCTTTATGATGACGGTATCACGTTTAGGTATCTAATAAACGGAACCGGAACGCTTGAAATTGAAGAAGAGTACTCTGAATTCAATTTGCTTGGTGTTACGGATAGTTGGGGCGCGTCGTGGACGCCGGATTATGAGAGCGAATACGAACACATCGCGCCGGAAAATTTAACGAATCCTCAAATTACCATGCCCTTTTTGTCTAGAGTGACAAGCAACGGGGATGTTTATTGGGTTCTGTTGACCGAAGGCGACGTATATGGGGCGGCATATACCTATGACTCAGGGGCGAATTATTGTGTTTCGATTTTAGATGGAACCGGTGCTCCGAAGCTAAAAATGGTGTTCGCTCCACAGCAGGAAACAAACATTTCCGCCGTTTATCCATTTCAGACACCGCAAAGGATAGCAATAATTGCGCCGGATTTGGATACACTTGTTAATTCGACCATAGTTGAAAATTCAAATCCAGAATGTGCTATAGCTGACACCTCATGGATAAAACCTGGACGCGCGGCATGGTCTTGGTGGAGCGAAGAGTTCTTCGAAGGTGTTCAGCACAGTATGACGCGTCAAAAACAGTATGTCGATTTTGCAGAGTCAATGGGGCTTGAATATGTGACAGTTGACGCCGGATGGGTTCCTTGGACAGATGGCTCTATAGCGGAATTGTGTGATTATGCCGATTCAAAAGGCGTATCAATTTTTATATGGGCTAACGGGCAAATTTATCTGAAACCTGAATATGAAACTCCTGATAATAGTTATTTTGCCGACAACTATATTGATCAGGACACAGGCGAACCCGTGCATCACATTGAGATGTGGTCGGGCTGGGGCATAAAAGGCATCAAGGTTGATTTTATGATGGATGATTCGCAAACACAAATGCGGAGGTATCAAAATATTATTAACCTTTGCAATGAATTCGGGTTAATGGTGAACTTTCACGGAAGCACAAAACCTTGCGGGGAAAACAGAACGTGGCCGAATGTAATCACCTCGGAAGGTGTGCGTGGCATGGAGCATTATCTCGGGTGGTTTCCTAAACCGACTCCAAATTTATTCTGCATCCAACCGTTTATAAGAAATGTCGTCGGCCCAATGGACGCTACACCTGTAGCTTTAAGCAACGCGAACAAAAACACATCACAAGCTCACCAGCTTGCCTTGGCTATTATATTTCAATCCGGTATTCAGCATTTCGCGGATTCTATTGATGTTTACCGCGCGTGGAAGGGTACGGAATTTATGCGTTTGATTCCGGCCTCTTGGGATGAGACACGATTGATTGACGGATACCCTGGCGACTACGTTATTATGGCGCGAAGAAAAGGCGTGGACTGGTTCATCGGGATTATAACAAATGCCGCCAGAACTATCCAGCTCACGCTGCCCTTTATTGGCGAAGGCGTGCACCCTGCTTATATATACAGCGATGGCGAAACAATTGAGTATCTGAACAAAGAACAGTACAATATTTTCAGTTACTCGGTGCTTAATTTATCGTTGCTGGAGGGCGGCGGTTGTGCGATTTTTGTATCTGATCTTCGTGTGCCATTTCTTCCAGGTGACGGTTACACGATCTATGAGGCGGAAAGCTCCGGAAATACAATTTCTGGCTCTGCTTATGTGTCGGATAACGCGAATTGTTCTAACGGCCAAAAAGTTGGCTATTTAGGAAATAACGACGGAACGCTTACTATTAATAATATTTATATTCCGGCCGGGCAGTCGGGGCAGTACTCTTTTAGCATTCATTATTTAACCGCAGATAAAAGATCAATAACATACAAAATAAATAACGGTCCTGAAGTAATACCATCACTATTGCCTTCCGGCAGTTTTAACGTGGTCAGGATTTATGAAACCACTATTGAACTGAACGAGGGCGTGAACACGATTTTCTTTTCTCATAATGAATGGGCTGTAGACATTGACTGCATCGGCATAAAAAAACTTTAGAAACTATCCGCTGTACAGCGGACAGATTCATAAATTACCAGCAGACGGAATTTCCGGCTGCTTAAAAAAGGAGAGAACACAATGAAAAGAAACTTGTATTTATTGGCTCTGCTGGCACTTCTGCTGGCCGCCGCAGGCTGCGGAAACGGCAGCGAGTCCAGCTCGCCGGCGCCGGCGGCGCCCGTTGACGGTCCCATTACGCTTACGCTTTTTGATAAAAATGTAGGCGACCCATTTACAAACCCTGTATCTGTTGAAATTACCAAACGCACCGGTATTTTTATTGAGATACAGCAGCCCACCGGTAACCCTGACGAAAAACTGAGCTTGATGCTGGCCAGCGGGGACCTTCCCGACATCGTGCTGATGGACCGGCGCGAGGCTACGCTGAACAAATACATCACCAGCGGCGCGTTGATTCCTCTTAACGATTTGATGCGGGAACACGCGCCAAATATCCTGGAGCAGTACGAGGACATTTTGGCTAAAAGCGTATTTGAGGATGGGAAGAATTATTATTTTAACAACTGGTATGGCCTTGACCCGGACCCCAATTGGTCCGTTGGCATCCGTATGGACCTTTTAGAGGAATTTGGATACGGCAGCAGGGCCCAGGCCGGCGACGCCTTTACCCAGGACGAGTTTGTGGATGTTCTTCGCAAGTTTAAGGACAAGTATCCGGGCGGCAGCGCTAATCCGGCCTTGCCGCTTACCGCCGACGCGTCCTATATGCCGTCCTTGATAGGAACCTTTAAGTCCATGTACGGCATGAAAAATTATTACGAGCACGATGGACGCATCGAATTTGACGTGCGTGACCCGCGTTACTTGGAAATGCTGAAATTTATCAACGGTCTGCTTAACGACGGCCTCTTGGACCCGGAATGGGGCATTAACAACGGCCAAATGTGCACTGAAAAGGAAGTGGCCGGGCGCGTCGCGGCCCATTTGGGCAGTGTGGGCGACGCCAACAGTACCTTTTTGGAGGACTACGGCGAGGATACAAACCGCTTATTCTACTCCTTTATTATTACCGCGCCCGGCGTCAGCCGTGAAGAAACCACTTATGGCCCGAGAAGCTCCCTTGGCTGGGACGGCATTGGAATTACGGCAGTAAATAAGTACCCGGTGGAAACTATAAAGTTTCTTGATTTTCTCGCCAGCGAGGAGGGCCAATATTTGCTGATGTGGGGCGTCGAAGGACAAAACTGGACACTTGTGGACGGTATTCATACCCCTACGCAGGAAGCCCTAGAATCCAGAAACAAGGATTGGGCGGCCTTTTCTTTAGAAACCGGCGCGCGCAAATGGACCTGGATGATTAAGAACGGTTATGGCGCGGACGGTACGCCTCATGATTTCATGTTCCGCTACGAGCGCAACAAGGTTGACACCCACGCGCTGACTTCTATGGCCGGCACAGTATGGGATACTGCGCTGTATGACGATATCGGCCCCACGGCGGGGACACCGGAGGCGCTTTCTGAGCAGAAAGTACGCGACATTATCGACGCAGGGTTCGCCTCTATTGTAAACGCCAAGCCGGAGGACGTGGAACGCCTGTACGGAGCCATGATAGCGGATATGGACGCGACGAACAACGCAAAGACCGTTGAGGACATTTTCACGCAGAGATACGCGGCTAAAGTGGCTTTGTATAACCAAGCCACCGGGAGTTACGGCGCCGGCGGAAATTAAAACTGGAGGGTGATTTCCGAATAAATACAGGTTTTCTGTTCCACTTGGAAATAAATGTGTCTGCTGGTTAAGCCTGAATATGGCGTCTATTTTAGAGGTCAAAACACTAAAACCTTAAAACCAACGGACACTTCACCGTTAGGGGCTATGCCCCAAAGGGGCGGATTGCCATTGCCCCCTACGATACACGCAATATCGTAGGGGCGGAGATGGTAATCCGCCCGTTGGTTTTCGGGACGATTGCTATCGTCCCCTACGATATGGTGGTGGGCCAAATGTGTTGATAGCAATTTGTGACACCACATAAAATAAGGGAGTTTAATCAATCCATCAACGCGTTTAGCTCACCCCCTTTTCATAGATTTACAACAGCGGCAGGTCGTATTTGAACAGCACTTCGTTAATTTCGAAGATGTCATACTTGCCGCTGACTATGAAGTATTCGACTATCACGTCAAACTTCTGGCTGTGTGAGAGTGCATAGCCCGCACGCTCCAAGAGGTCGTCGGTTTCTTCGAGGGATAATTCCAGTGCCACGGCAAGGGCGACGGCGGTGCGCTTGCTCGGCACATAGCCTTTGCCTGTCCTAATTTTGGAGAACAGCTTGCGGTCAAGGTTCGCGCGTTTGTAGACTTCCACGTCTGTCTTGTTCTTGGTGTCAATCAGCCGCAGGAGCGTCTTCGAAAATGGTTCGTCAAGGTTGCCGACCAAATTGTCAAGACCAGGGGCGGCGGATCTATCGTATAACGCTTGCGGAAAGGGTGCCTGGAGGGATTCGAATAGAACGTGCGACAGCTGCCGCGCGTTACGTTTATCCTCATACGCATCAACGTAATGCTTGTCTATATAGTTTGCGACCTCGCCGAGCAGTTTCTCGCTGACTGTAACCGCCGCCCTGTCGAATAAGGCAAGGAACACGTTTAGGTCGTGGTTGGCAAGAAAACCTTGAATCGCGGCGGTGGCGGCACGCAGGGCTTCACCTTTGGGGTAGCCGTATATGCCGCTGGAAATCAGCGGGAAGGCAATACTTTCACATTTGTTTTCTAGGGCGCATTTAAGACTGTTAGTATAGCAGGAGCGGAGCTGTTCTTCCTCGCCGCTCTTGCCGCCGCGGTAAACGGGTCCCGCCGTATGTACTACGTATTTCGCGGGAAGCGAAAAGCCCGGTGTGATAACCGCCTCGCCAGTCTTAATCGGCGCGAGTTTGTCACAGGCGGCTTGAAGGTCCTCTGCCCCTGCCGCTTTGAATATGGCTCCGCAAACCCCGCCGCCCATACGGAGCGCGGTGTTTGCGGCATTGACGATGGCGTCAGCTTTCATTTTCGTGATGTCCTGAAGGACTATGGTAAATGGCATTTGGCGTCTCCTTTCCGTTTCGTTTAAGGCGTATTTGAAAATTCCTAAAGCGCGAAATTTCGAATAAAATCGCTGCAATTTCGCGCTGGAATTTTCTTAAGTTCGCGCTTATGCGGCGTAGCCCCTTCTCACCTGATTATATCATACCGCGCCGCCATCTTCAAGGTTTTAAGATTTGGCGTGTTTCATATTTGAGTTTAATCAGTAGACACATTTATTACCAAGCGCATCAAAAAGCCTGTATTTATGCTGGAATTCAGCCGCAATGGGAAAATATGTGTCTGCAACTTTTGAAACACGCCTAAGATTTTAAGGTTTTGACCTCTGAATAGACACCGAGACTCAGGCCAGCAGCGCGCAGGCGGCGTACAGAGTCACAAAACCTGGCGCGCCCAACAGGCCGACCAGGAGCACGGTGACAGCGTTTACACCCACAAACAGGCCTAAGCCGCCCAGTAAAAAATTAGCGGCGTAAATGCACGCCGCGCCTATAATGCCCCTAAAAATAACACTCAAAATCGCCCGCACCTGTTTCGAAAAGAATATTAAACCCATAAAGGCGGCACAGGCGGCAATTATCCAAGTAATAACCCGCGCGGACATATTCAAATCCCCTTTATAATTTCATCGTCATCCTTCATTGCTTGCGCGAAGTATTTATGCTTCATGTTTAACGACATAATTTCATAAATATAACTGTCAATTAAGATTGGGTCGATGGCGTTGTTAAAGTGATTGTGCACATAGTCAAGCTGTTTTTCTATTTCCTTTAACTGGTTGGCGGGCGATGTGGTTTCCCAGCTCAGCTGCGGGGAAGGCTGCCGCACTGTCTTCACCGCCGTATTTCCATAAATAGCTTCCATTGTATAAATCATCCTTTCGAATTGAGTATAGTCAATATCTTTTAAATATATGCGGCTAGACAAAATATATGACTGATGTATACTATAGTTACATTGGAGGAGGTGGTTGGCCTATGGACGGAAATGTAATAAAAACCCTTAATACAGCTATTGAAATACAAGAGGATTGTCTGCGGATTGCAAACATATCGGGCGCGGACCCAACAGCAATAAAGTACGAGGAACTGCGCGCGGTCTCCCTGGACGCCCGCGGGTTGTTCCGGCGCGAGCGCTTTGTGCTGGCCCGGAAAACAGGTGAGGAACACATCTTTTTTATAAATAAAAAAGAGCGTGACGAATATGTCAAGCTCAGGCGCGATTTGCACAAACACGCGAAAATAGGTATTTATGAGGAAGGCAAGTACCGGACGGAAATTTCTCCGGCAAGCTCGTTCTATAATCTTCTGACGTTTATTATTGTCCTTCCCATTGTAGCCGGCCTGTTCTTCAGCGGCATATGGCTTTGCACGTTGGGCCTGGGCGCAGCCATGGCGGGCGTGCCCCTCAGCGCCTTAGGCGCCGGGGGCTTTCTCGCGCTGTATCGGCTGGTATTTGGGGCAATTGAGGGGACTTGCCCTATCTGTCTTAAAAAAATTACCGCCAGCAAGTACTCAAAGCGGCTTACCTGTTTATCCTGCCTTAATATTATACATATACGGCTGGATTATTTTGAAGTGGAGGTCAAGCCGCGGCCGCCAGACGGACCCGCGCCGGCGGATAACGACGACGACTATGACTATTACGACTACCGTGTGTAATTGTTGGGAGCCCGGCGGGCGGATTGCCAAACGGTCGGGCTGACCTCGCCCCTACGATATTGCGTGTATTGAAACGTCATTCTTAAGGTCATTTAGGCTTGCCCGGATGTGTATTGAAACGAAACCCGCTGTCGTTCAAAATGGCGTCGGCTTCTTCCGACGCCTCTTTTTTAAAGGTTTCGCTTTCGCGTTCCCTGTCCGGCCGCGGCAATTCCTCCAGGCTGTGATAGCCAAAATAGCGCAGGAATTCGTCCGTTGTGCCGAACAGAATGGGCTTGCCGGGCGTGTCCTGCCTGCCGCGTTCCGTAATCAGGCCGTACTCCATAAGTTTATACACCGCGTGGTCGGCGTTTACGCCCCGTATATCCTCAATCTGCGCCTTAGTCACAGGCTGGCGGAAGGCTATTATGGCCAAGGTTTCAAGCAGAGCCAGGGTTAAGGTCTTTTTCTGCACTTTGTACACTTTCTTTATATTCTCAAAGTAGCGCGGATTAGTGCACATGCGGTACGCGCCGTCCGCTTCCGTAATAAGTATCCCACGGTTAGCGGAGGCGTATCTTTCGGCAAGACCGTCCGCCGCCGCCCGCGCGCTGTCCGCGTCAAGCCCGGAGGCGGCGGCCAGCTGCTCTGCTGTTACCGGCGCGTCCGACACAAACAGCAGCGCTTCAATTATACATTCATATTCTATGATTTCCATATTAGTATTTCACCGAAAATTTTCTCCTGCTTGATAGTGACATCGTTAAGCTTCATCATCTCCAGCACAGCCAGGAAGGTCACGACTTTCTCTATTTTTTCAGCGTCCGGCGGAAAGAGCGTCTGGAAATTTATTTCTCCGTTAGTCTCTAAAATTTCGCGGAGTTGGTTTATTTTTTCATTTACTGTGTAAAGGTCGCGGGCAACCGCGCCGAACCGGCTGTGCACCTTATCCGTCCGCAGTTCGCGCCTGCGCAGCGTTTCGTCGAATATGGCAAGCAGCCGCTCCAAGGACAGGCCGGCCAGCAGTTCGGCTGTAAGCGGCGTCTCACGCGCGCCGCGCAGCAGGGCTGCCAGGGCTGTGTCCGGCGGCCTGTAAAGCCGCTCGCCTCCTAAGGCTTCCTGTTCCTTTAAAAAGGCCGATATTTTTTTAAAGTACTTATACTCTACAAGCCGGGCCACCAAGGCCTCCCGCGGGTCTTCCAGCGCTTCCTTCGGGCTGCTGTCCTTCGGCAGCAACATCTTGGACTTAATTGTCAAGAGGGCCGCGGCCATTACAAGAAACTCGCTTAAGGAATCCAGCTCCAGCTCCTGTATAGACGCTAGGTATTGGTCTGTCAGCAGCGCGATTGGTATGTCATAAATGTCTACCTTATTCTTGTCTATAAGGTCGAACAGCAGGTCAAAAGGCCCTTCAAACGTTTCAAACTTAACCCTTACCATAGGCGTGTCATCTCACAGCGCCCGCCAGGGCGTAAAAGACCGGGTCAAAAATCGCCCCAAAGGCGCCAAGGCACAGCAGCACCATCAGGCATATTTGCAGGGGGCGCTCAAAGCGGACGAAAACCGCGGCCCTTTCCGGCGAAAGGGCCAGCGGCAGCAGCTTGTGCCCGTTAAGAGGGTATACGGGCACAAACTGAAACAAGGCCAGGGATATATTCGCCTTTGCCGCCAGCAGCAGAAGATAGAACACTGTGGTAACAAGAAGATTGGGGGCCGAATTGCCCGGAGGTTTCGCGCCCCAATACTTCACACATTCGGAGACTATACCAGCCGCCATAACCATAAGAATCCCGACGCATATATTTATAAGGGACGGCGTCACATAGGTTATTATTGTGCCCCGGCGCCTGTCGCGGTAGAAAAAGGGGTTTGTGTCCAGCGGCCTGCTCCAGCCGTATCCAAAAACAAACATGCATATAAACCCAATAGGCTCTATTTGCTTAAGCGGGTTAAGCGTGACGCGCCCGTCGCTTTTGGGCTGCGGGTCGCCCATGGCCGAGGCGCACGCGGCCTTCACATACTCGTGCAGCGACATGGCTAGGACTATTCCGGGTATTGAGCACAAGTAATATAAAAAATCCTTTGTCATTATAACACACCGTTCCAATATTTTTGTGTGTATCGTAGGCAATCGTTCCGAAAACCGTCGGGCAGATGCGGCCGCGGGCGGGTTGCCATCCGCCCCTACGATGTTGTGTGTGTCGTAGGCAATCGTTCCAGTACCTTTTGTTAAAAAGCCTGTACCTGCATCAAAAGCGCCGCACCCGCCGCCCTTAAGAAGGGGTCTGCGTCGAGCAAGCTCGACTATCGGGGGCCAACGAACAAACCATCGTTAGGCCCCTAACGGTGAAGTGTCCGTTGGTCTTAATCTTTTGACCTTCCTCAAGCCTTAAGTTCGCGCCAATGGGGGTCGGGGCGCCCTTCCGGTTACTGCCTTTTCACATTCCCCAAAAGCGCGCTTTTAAGCTCGTCTTCTATTTTCATAATTTCACGCTCGGCCTCGGCGCGTTTCTCGCTGCCCTGCCGCTGTATGTCTATGACGCCGTTTATTGTGTCTATTAAGTCCCTGTTGGTCTTTTGCAGCGTTTCCACGGACACTATGCCGCGCTCGCTTTCCCGCGCCACATCCAACGTGCCCTGTTTCAGCATTTCGCTGTTTTTTCGCAGCAGCTCGTTTGTCATGTCGGTTACTTTCCGCTGGGTCTGCAGCGCCGCCTGGGAGTTTGCCAGACCCAGTGCTATTACCATTTGGTTCTTCCACAGCGGTATGGCGTTTACTATAGAGGACTGAATCTTATCCGTCAGTACCGCGTCGTTGTTCTGCAGCAGGCGTATCTGGGGACCCATTTGCTGCGATATTGTCCGGCTGAGTATGAGGTCGTGGATTTTTTTCTCAAACCGTTCCGCAAAGTTTACCATGTCGTTAAGCTTTTGCGAATCCATCTGGTCGTTTGTGGACTCGGCCCTGACCCGCAGTTCCGGTATAATCTTCTCCCGCAGTTCCGCCAGTTTTTGGCGTCCCGCTATGATGTACATTGATATTTCCTTGTAATAGGCGAGGTTATTCTCGTAGAGCTTGTCAAACACCGCGATGTCCTTCAGCAGTGTGCGCTGGTGCGACTCCAGACCGCTCACGATTTTATCCACGGACACCTCTACCTTGCTGTACTTGGCCGCCATAGAGGCCACGCTTTTCTTCGCGTTGTTAAACAACCCCATTAGTCCTTTGTCCTCTGCCGTAGCGTCGTAGCTTTTAATCTCAACTACCAGGTCGGACAGGAGTTTGCCGGCTTCGCCTAAATCCTTATTGCGCACCCCTGACAGCACCGAATCTGAAAACTGGGCGATCTTATTCTGGGCGGACGCGCCGTACTGCATCACCTGGTTGGTGTCCGTTACGTCAATCTGCGCCACAAAGTCTGTTACCATCTTCTGCTCCGTAGTCGACAACTCTGAAAACACCAGACCGTCGGAGGGCTGCCGCGTTGCGGGCGCCGGCTGCAGGGCAGTCTGGGCGCCGGCTGTTTCCGGTTCCTCTGTCAGTTTTGGAGCAAGCTCCAGTTTTATTTCTTCCATAAAACACACTCCCCTTAATGTTTCAAACCGCAGGCGGGAATCCAAACACCTGCTGAAAGACATGATAATTATAATTCACTTACTGCCGATTAACAAGGGGGGAGATTGTTTCCCTGTAAACAGAGTACCAACACTGTTGCCCTTAAGGATTTCGTACAGCGCGGCAGGATTATTGCCATTGGTAATGGTTGTATTAATGCCCTGGGCGGTCGCCAGTTCCGCCGCTTTTATCTTTGTTTTCATACCGCCTGTGCCGCGTCTGGAACCTGCCCCGCCGGCAAGGGCGTATACGCTTTCGTCAATCTGGCTTATTTTCCCGATTAGCTTGGCGTGGGGATACAGGCGAGGGTCTTTGTCATAGAAACCATCTATATCAGATAGAATGACAAGCATTTTTGCCCTGCACAGTACGGCAACAACAGCGGAAAGCATGTCATTGTCGCCAAATAACCTGCCTTCCGATTCTATTTCCGTATAGCTGACAGAGTCATTTTCATTTACAATAGGGATAACGCCCATCTCCAGTAATGTGTCAAAGGTATTTATAAGGTTCTCTTTCTTTTCCTCATGCTCTATATCTTCGGCGTTTAACAAAATCTGCGCGATAGTCTTATCATAATCGCAAAAAAACTTGTTGTATAAAATCATTAGGGCGCATTGGCCAACCGCGGCGGCGGCTTGTTTATGCCTCATGCTCGCGGGGCGTTGGAGCATATGGAGTTTATTAGACCCTGCGGCAATCGCGCCGGAAGACACGAGTATTACTTCGTATCCCATGTTGCGCACATCTGAAAGCACGCAAGCCAACCGGTCAAATGAACGCAGGTTGTTGTTTCCAGCTTCATTTGTCAAAGTTGATGTGCCGACTTTTATGACTATCCTGTTTTGGTATAAGTTCATCTATAGTGTCCTCCTGCTGTTCACCAACCAGCGCGAAAAGCGCATTTTTTTCGCGCCTTAGTATAGCCGAATGATATACGGCGTGTGAAATGTGTAGGGTAAAAAATCATGCGTTACCTGCGTGGTTTTAATTTTCATATAACCTGTTGCGGTGCCGTCACTGCACCCATACCACTCTCCTTTAGCCACAGTTTCATCAATAATTACTTTTATCATGTTTGCTTTATCTAAAAGCACTAAAAATCGTAACCGCGCCCATTTTAGCGCCTAACATTTTTTCCGATAATTCTGTTGAAACAAAGGAAACACGAGGCACATTTAACGCGTCGCTAAAGTCTTTGGACTTAGGGCTTATCCCTGAATAAAGCAGAATGGCTTAAATACTGGATTTGCTAAAATGCAGAAATGGCGCAAAATCAGCATTCTTGCCTATTAAGGGATATGCTCTTAAATGGCTTATCTCCGCCGTAGGACGTGTTTGAAAACTTGATTCCGATAGTCGAGCAAGCTCGACGCAGCGCGAAGCGCCGAGCAAGCTCGACTATCATTGCAACGGCTTTATTCGAAATTTCGCGCTTTTAGGAATTTTCAAACACGCCTTAGGGACGGATGGAAATCCGCCCGAAGGCAATCGTCCTCGCTGGTTTACGGGACCGATTGCCTTCGTCCCCTAGGACGTGTTTGAAAACTAGATTTCAGCGCGAAGCGTCGAGCAAGCTCGACTATCATTGCAGCGGTTTCATTCGAAATTTCGCGCTCTAAGGAATTTTCAGACACGCCTTAGGATACACACGGTACACACAAACAGCGGGAAGGTTTATTTTTCCTTGGGATTAAAGACCAAGGCTGACAGGAAGCTGAAAAAGACCGCGGCGGAAACTCCGGCTGCGGCGGACTTAAGCCCGCCGGTCAATATTCCCACAATCCCTTTGGAATCTATTTCTGTTTTTACGCCCTTGGCCAGCAGGCTGCCGAACCCGGGCAGGGGAACTGTGGCGCCGGCCCCGGCGAACCCCGCCAGTTTATCGTACCAGCCAAGTCCGCCCAGCAGGCAGCCTGTGACGACAAACACCACAAGCACCCGGGCCGGCGTAATATTTGTTTTGTCTATTAGTATTTGTCCGACGGCACAAAAAAGCCCGCCAATAATAAACGCTTTTAAATAATCCATATGACACCCCTAATTTTATGGTGGTTCGTAGGGGCGGGTGGCAATCCGCCCGTTCTGTATTTTTTGCGCCTTGGCATAAAATATACCTGCCCTGTGCTAAGGCGTGTTTGAAAACTCCTTAGAGCGCGAAATTTCAAGTGAAAACGCTCCAATTTCGCGCTGGAATCTAGTTTTCAAACAGACCCTAGGCTTTACCACCCAAATTTTGAAAGAGCCGGTTTTTGTACCATCCCCCCTCTGGTCTCTTTCGAGGAAAAATTAAAAGATTTAGGCAAAGTTAGAAGGTTCAAAGTTGCGAGGGCTCGTCCGCGGATTCCAGCTTGAAAACCACCGGGCGGATGCCGTCGTTGCAGGAACCGATAGCAATGCCCGGTTTGTCTATCCAATCGCTGTGGTAAAACAGCCCACCGTCTTTGCCTGCGCCGTGCGCCAATGCAAAGGCGAACTGGTAGATTGACTTCCACGCCTCGTCGCATAAGCCTTCCGGCTTGGCATAGTCGGCATAGAACACTTCGCCTTTTTTGTGGAATGGGCATCTGCCCAGACCATCAACGCCATACTCTTTGGCGAGATTTCCATTAAAGGTTGTCTCCAAAACCGTGATTTTTACCTTGTTCATATACTCTCCGCACTCATACCCATAAGTACAGGGCGAGATTCAAAGCCCCAAGCCGCTGACCCAAGCGGTCAGAGTTTCTTTTGTCTGCCTGCCGTTCAGCATTTTACCCGGCGTAATAGTCGTGGAAACGTCGACGCTCCCCTTGAGGTACTTCACGGTTTCGCCTATACCGCTGCTGCCCGAAGTGGCAAACGGCACAATGGTCTTCCCCGCGAAGTCATAGCTTTCGAGGAACGTATTGACTATCGTCGGGGCGACATACCACCATATCGGAAAGCCGACAAAAACCACATCATAAGCGGCAACATATGCGTCTTTGTCGGCAATCGCCGGTCGGGATGTTTTGTCCGCCATCTCAACGGAACTGCGGGACTTGCTATCCTGCCAGTTAAGGTCGGCGTTTGTGTACGGCACTTCCGGCTTAATTTCATAGACATCCGCAGATACTGCCGCCGCCAATTCCTCCGCCACTTTGCGGGTAACGCCGCTTGCAGAAAAATACGCAACCAGTTTCTTTCTCATCTTTTTGCCCTCCTTAAGGTTCCTGTCTTTTATTTTCGGCTTAATCAGGTCATAACTGTTCCCGATTTGCCGCTTGATTTCCTCATCCGGGGCGAGGCTCGGATGACCACTTGACTATTTATAATAACAGGGTGGCGGCAAAATTGCAAGAACCAGGCACCTTTGCCACCCAAATTTTGCAAGACCCGGGATTTTCAAACAGCCCTAGTGGTGTATCCGCTTATAAATCATAGTAGGGATGGACCAACGGACAAATCACCGCAACGGACAAATCACCGCAACGGACAACCCACCGCAACGGACAACCCACCGTTAGGGTTCGCCAGCGGCTCCGCGGTATTTGCGGTTAAAACTATCGGCCGAAAATATTTATTTCTTCTTTAAAATATCGACGGATACACCACTAGGACGTATTTGAAAACTAGATTCCGATAGTCGAGCTTGCTCGACGCGGCGCGAAGTGTCGAGTAAGCTCGACTATCATTGCAGCGGTTTTATTCGAAATTTTGCGCTTTAAGGGATTTGTAAACACGCCTTAAGATGTACACCTTACAATGATTAAAATTCATACCGCTGCGCAAAATATGTCTAAACAGAACTTGGCTAATTTTGTGAGGAGTGACTATAATGATAAAAAAACACATAATCTTTGTTACGATAACCTTGGTGTATGCCGCGCTGCTGGGCCTGCTGCTGTGGCACCGCCCGAACGGCGCGCCGGGCCCGCGCTATGCCGCGGTGGAATCCGGCAACGAGGCGGTTAAGAGAGTTTACCGCCTTAACTTCCAGCTGTCACGCGCTCCGGCCGGAACTGCGGGGCTTTTTCTGCCCCGGTATATTGATATAAGCGCGGAGACAGCGGCGAACTATGCCGGCGGCTTTTATCGTAGGGGACGATGGCAATCGTCCCGAAAACCAACGGGCGTATTGCCATCCGCCCCTGCGAAAATCCAAGACATAAGCGGCGGCCCCATAGACGCCGGGGAGTACTACTTGTACGGTGATGAACAGGGAACCTTGCGGGTTTATAAATACCTCAGCCTGATACAGTACGCGGCCAGCCCGCGCCCGGCTCCGGACGGGCGCGGCGCGTTTTTGCCGGAAGATCCGGCCCTGACGGATAAAGAGGCGATTAAACTGGCGTCAGAGCATATTGAAAATAAATTCCTGTTATTAAATTACAGTGAGGCTGTAGTGGATTTTGAGTCAGAAGAATACAAAATAACGTTTATCCACCGCCTGGGGAACATACGCGACTACGCCTTCCCCGTCGTGGTAACGCTGGACGCGGACGGCGGGCTTAAAGCCTTCGATTATTATTATGTGACCTACCAGCGGTTTGACGAGTGCCGAATAAAAAGTATGGAGCAGGCGTTTAACGAACTGCCCGTGGATTTCGCCAGTGATACGGAAATAAATTTAACCAAGTGCAACCTGGTATATGTGTTTAAAGACAGTTTCCTGCAGCCCGCCTACCTGTTTGAGGGCGAACTGGACGGCGGGCGGTTTTATAAGTGCTTTGTGGACGCGGCGGTCTATAATTAAGGGCTTATCCCTGAATAAAGCAGAATGGCTTAAATACTGAATTTTAAAACACAGAAATGGCGCAAAATCAGCATTCTTGCCTATTAAGGGATAGGCTCTTAATTATCCAAGTAGACGCCAGGCACCTGGCCGCTGAACACGGTATTGACTAAGGCGTACTTTCTGGTTACTACAATCTCCTTTTCACGCAAGGGGTTGACAATCCAGACAGCCAGATTAACATGCAGCCATACCTGGTAGTTAACCTGATTAATGCCTACAGCCTCAAAGCGCGTGTTGTAATCCACGTTGGCGCTGCCGGCGTAAAGCAGGGTAACAGTAAAGGGCGGGCCAAGGTTGGCGAAAATGTCCAGACCCAGCAGGGCGCCATAAGGCACCGCCACATCTTGGCGGCCAAAGGATGATACCCGTGTGGAAATCTCAGCCGAAAGCGCGTTGCAAATCTCGTTCATTCGGGAGGTGTTCACGGACACGGACATCTGCCCGCTGTCTGTCCGCCGTTCGTATAAATCCCCAACCGAAACCCCGTGTAAAATGTTTTCCACCGATTCGTTTATAACGATACTAAGGTTATTTTTGACACCCGCCTCGGCGGCGGCCAGCGCCACAGGGAACGCGCGCTTGCTGACCTCTTTTGCGCCAAGTGTAAAAACAGCTGACAGTATGGCAATAATTATAATACCAAGTAAAACAGGGCTTATTCTGAAACTGCGCGGGCCCCATGCGGTTCCGGCCCCGGGCGCCCCTCCCCCAGAGGACGCCCCTCGGCGCCTGGGCCTGAAATATTTGCGAGTTTTTTTTATAGGAACCGCCCCCTGACCTTCTCTAGGACGTATTTGAAAACTAGATTCCAGAGCGAAATTACAGCGGTTTCATTCGAAATTTCGCGCTTTTAGGAATTTTCAAATACGCCTTAATTAAGAGTTTTTATATAATGTTATATGTTACGTGACGGTTTATTATTTGCTGAAATACTGGTATGCTGGTATACTTGCAGGGTATGAAGGAGGCAGCAAAATGGATTATTCCAAATTAAATAATGTAAAACAAAGGAAGCGTATACGCTCCAAGAAAACAAAGGTAAAAAACAAGGCCTTCACCATAACGTTGAGGGTACTGGCCGCCGTGATACTTGTGGCGGTGTTCGCGGGGGCGGGCGCCGGGTTCGGAATGTACCTGGGCATAATAGAAAACGCGCCCAAGCTGAGTGTAATAGACATAAAGCCCAGCATCTACCCGTCAATAATATACGACCCGGCGACAGGGCGGGAAATAGACCGTCTGCGGGGCGAGGAGAACCGTGAGTACGTGACAATAGATAAGATGTCCGAGCAGTTGAAAAACGCCTTTATCGCCATAGAGGACGAGCGGTTTTACAACCATAACGGAATCGACCTGCGGGGGATGACCAGGGCGGTGTTTAATAATTTGACCAGCGACACGGTAGAGGGCGCGAGCACGATAACCCAGCAGCTGATAAAGAATAACGTGATGAAGATACAGCGCAACACATTTGAGTCAAAGCTGCAGGAGCAGTACTTGGCCATGGAGTACGAGAAAAACCTCGCCGCGCCCAATATGTACGGCAATGTTAAGGCCGCGAAAGACCATATCCTGGAGGTATACCTAAACACCATAAGCCTGCACTACAACCTTAACGGCGTGCAGACCGGGGCGAACTATTATTTTAACAAGGATGTGTCCGAACTGACCTTATCGGAGTGCGCGGTGCTGGCGGCCATAGTAAAAAGCCCCCCTAAGTACAACCCCATAAGCGGCCAGGAAAGCAACGCGGAGCGGCGGCAACTTGTACTTAACAACATGCTGCGTCTAGGCATGATAACGGCGGCGGAACACAAGACAGCGCTGGAGGACGACGTATACGCCAGGATAAGCCAGTTTCAGCGGGTTACGGAGGAACGGGAGTCAATCCACAGCTACTTTGTGGATTATTTAATAGCTAATATTGCCGAGGACTTGGCGGAACTGAAGAATATTTCCCTTACCGAAGCGTTTTACATGGTATATAACGCGGGGCTGCAAATATATCCCACCATAGACGTTAACATGCAGAATATAATGGACGAATCCTTTAAAAACGAGGAGTTCTACCCCGCGTCGGATTTCGAGTTGGATGTGCAGTACACCATAGCCATGCGGAACAAATTAACAGGCAAGGTACGTAACGAGTACCAGCGGGGCACGGTAAAGGACGAAACCCAGATTGAGGCGCTGGTGGAGGAATATCGCGGGAAGCACATGGGCCCGGACGACGAGATGGTGGCGGAAAAGATAGTGCCCGTGCCCCAGCCCCAGTGCGCCATGGTAATCATAGATTATCACAACGGGCACGTAAAGGCGGTAACAGGGGGCCGCGGGGAAAAAATAGCAAACCTGGCGCTTAACCGCGCGACAGACTCGCCCAGGCAGCCGGGCTCGGTGTTTAAGGTGCTGGCGTCCTACGCCCCGGCCATAGACCTTGGCAAGGTAACGCCCGCCACGGTGCTGGACGACACGCCGGTAACTTACCCGGAATATGACAACTACACCCCAAGGAACTGGTACGAACGCTCCACAGGGTACAGGGGGCTTAATTCGGTGCGGCTTGGCATAATTGATTCCATGAACGTAATAACGGTAAAGAATATGTACAACACTGGTATAGACGCTTGTTTCGATTATCTGGTAAATTTCGGGTTTACGACGCTGGTAGACAAACCCACGGCGGAAAACGACTACAGTACGGACAAGGGTCCGGCTACGGCTTTGGGCGGCTTGACGGACGGCGTGACCCAGCTGGAGATAGCCGCCGCCTTTGGGACTATTGCCAATGGCGGGGTATATAACAAGCCGATATTCTACACACAGGTGTTGGACCACGAAGGCAAGGTCCTGCTGGAGAACACGCCGGAACCGCGCCAGGTATTAAAAGCCACCTCAGCCTATCTTCTGACGGATATGATGGAGGAAGTTTTAACACGCGGCACAGGCGGCAAGGCGCGTTTTAAGGAAAGCGCCATGCCCGTGGCCGGCAAAACCGGCACCACCACAGACACAAAGGACCTTGTGTTCGCGGGTTACACACCCTACTACGCCGCCAGCATATGGCTTGGCTTTGACTATCCCAAGACAATCACCCAGGACAGTGGCTACCAAATGTATTTGTGGAGCGACGTAATGGAGAAAGTGCACGCCGAACTGCCTGTCAAGCAATTTGAAAGGCCGGAAGGCATAGTGTCCAGGGATGTGTGTATGGACTCGGGCAAGCTGGCCGTGCCCGGCTTGTGCGACCACGACCCCAGGGGCAGCAGGATACGCGGCGAAATATTCGCCAACGGCACACAGCCCACGGAATATTGCGACGTGCATATGTCCTATACCATCAACACGGCCACAGGGCTTATCGCCAGCCCCTACTGCCCTGCCGAGCTTGTGGAAACCCGCGTGGGCATTGTACGGCCGGAGCCTTACACAGGCGACGCCCCTGTACGTGACAGGCAATATGAGGTGCCCCAAGCCGTGCTTAATGGCCAGGTCTGCGACGTTCACGGTCCGGGCGGTTATATGGGGAACTCAACCGAGGGCGGGTTTGGCGATTCGGACTATTATATTCCGCCGGACTACTACGATACCGGGGAAACTGACAACAGCGACTGGTATATCCCGGCCCAGCCCGGCTCCGACGTGCTCGGTCCGGAAGTTCCGGCCCAAGGTGGAGGCGGCAGGACTTTCTACGACGAAACCAGCACCCCGCCGCCCCAGGTTATTCTGCCTCCCATTGGAGCCAACTTCCCCGCCCGGGAGGTTCCCGACGAAGGGGAGCCCGGCGCTGCGGAGCATGAATATGAATATGAAGAATATGATGAAGATACTGGCGGTTCTGTCAGCATCGACAGCTTTTCGTATTAGGTTTAATATGATGAATATATGGCAATCCTCCTGATGGCAATTTGGCCCGCCGGTTTTCGGGACGATTGCCATCGTCCCCTAAGGCGTGTTTGAAAATTCCTAAAAGCGCGAAATTTCGAATGAAACCGCTTTAATGATAGTCGAGCTTGCTCGACATTTCGCGCTGCGTCGAGCA
>JAISYE010000206.1 GCA_031297485.1 Clostridiales bacterium | reverse complement strand
GGGGCGCCACGACACCCCGCCTTTGGCTTTACCGGCAATTGAGCTCGTTTCAATCCACGCGCCCCACATGGGGCGCGACGCAGTGCTTTTGTGCTGCCGAAATTAACCATAAAAGTTTCAATCCACGCGCCCCACATGGGGCGCGACGGACTACAGCTACTACACGTCCGTTAACGCAGGGGTTTCAATCCACGCGCCCCACATGGGGCGCGACGGTGTTTCTGTCCGCTGGGGCTGATGATTATGGCGTTTCAATCCACGCGCCCCACATGGGGCGCGACGACGCCGACGCATTTGCTGGCGTGGTGCTGGATGGTTTCAATCCACGCGCCCCACATGGGGCGCGACGTAGGGGGCTTTAACCCCCCCGAAACTTTTTTTGTTTCAATCCACGCGCCCCACATGGGGCGCGACAAGGATTGGAAGCTGGGGGCCTGCGACTTTTCACGTTTCAATCCACGCGCCCCACATGGGGCGCGAAGTAGTTATCCGTTTCGCGTGCTCCGCCTCAAAAGTTTCAATCCACGCGCCCCACATGGGGCGCGACTACAAAGTAGCACAAAAAATTTCCGCCATACAAACACAATATAGCGTTATGCACAAATGCAGCTTTAAATTTGACACAAAAATTTAGTCGAATAATTGTTTTCACATTATTTCGCATTATAAAACGCATTCTAAGTGGTGCGAAAGGTTAAGCGAATTATGTTAGCTTCATGTTCGCACAACGGAACCCCTGCTCCCTCGGAACCCCTGCTTCCCCACTCGGCTATCTCCCCTATACAATCAACGGTTCCGAAACCCAACGTTCGCGGCGGAAATGACAGAATCCTGCCCGGCTATCTCCCCTATACAATCAACGGTTCCGAAACATCAAAAGAAGGCTTGGCCCCAACGTGTTCGACTTTATTCTTATAATTGTTGCCAAGGGAATAGAAGCGCAAGCTGTCGGTTTCCGAGTTAATAAGTTTAATTAGCTTGTCCTTAACAATTCTGAAGAGCGCCGCGTCGAGAACACATTCAAATACGGAATTCTGCACTCGCTGGCCGTAATTCTGGCAGACCTTCGCGACTTGGCGAAGGCGGCGTTTGCCTTCAGGGGTTTCAGTATTAACATCGTAAGTAATTAAAATCAGCATAAAATTCTCACTTCCAAAAGAACGGCGGATAGGCGTCCAAGTCCCCGCGCAGGAAGCGTGCCAGTAACAGCGCCTGGGCATGCGGGACCAATCCCCAAGGTAATTTTTCCTTTAAAAATGGGTGAACAATTTGTTCTTGCTTGCGCTTCTGCCAGGCGGAAAGAATTTCGCGGCGCGTTGCGTCATTCATGATGACGGCGCCGTTCTCCTTTTTGACAAAGCCTGAAGCGTTTACCTGCTTTGTATTTATCAGCGTAAGGACAAATCTGTCGGCCAGACAGGAGCGCAGTTCTTCCAACATATCCAAAGCAAGCGACTGACGGCCCGGCCTGTCTCTGTGCAAAAACCCCACATACGGGTCAAGGCCGGCGGCGCGTAAAGCGGAAGCGATGTCGTTTGCCAGCAGGGTATAGAAGAATGAAAGCAGCGCGTTCAGGTTGTCCATAGGCGGACGGCGCGAGCGTTCCCGAAAGAAAAAGTCCTCTTTGTTTTGTAAGATTAGGTCGTCAAAAACAGAGAAATAACGGGCCGCCGCCTCGCCTTCAATACCGCGGAGCTGCGGTAATCCCTCGGATTTTTGCAGCAGGGTGATATCATCAGCAATTGTCTTAGATACCCTCTTTAGCTTTTCCACGTCCAGGCGCAGCGGATAATCCCGCGCGGCGCGTTCCAGCACCCATCGGCTGTTGAAAAGTTTGCCGGTTAAGAAATTGACGGCAATTTTAGCGCTTTCAGCCTCGTCGTCGGAAATACGGTATTGAGTTTTGCGCAAAAGGACATTGCCTCGCTCCATGCCTGAAACTTCCGCAAGAAAACGGCCGTGCTCGGTCAGGAAGCAAAGGGAAATGCCATTTCCAGCGCATTTTCCCATGAGTGCCGGACTGGCGCCAGGGTAACCAAAGGTTACAATGCTTTCAAAATTATGCAGGGGCAGGCGTTTCAGCACCTCGTTTTGTTGGAGAATCACAATGTTTTCGCCGTCAAGGGAGAGGTAGGCATCCGGAACAGTAACAAACAGCGTATTAAGCAGAATTCTCATTCTTGTGTCCTCAAATACTTGTCGATATACGCCGATACACTGTTTTTCACAGGAAGACGCGGAAGACATAAATCGCGAAGTGAGCACGCGTTACAGCCGCGGGTGGGCTTTACCCTTGGGGTGTGATGGCGCTTGAAGTAAGCGTGCATTTCTTCTGTCATATCCGTGAACTTGCGGCGCAGGTCTTCGGTCAGCGGTACGGGCTCACGTCTCTTAGTCTGCCCGTAATATAAATATGCCGTATCAATAGGCGGGCACAGGAGCATTTCTTCCAGACATAGAGCCTGACCGCAAAGCTGGAGTCTGTCACAATCGGAAATTTTGGGCTCGCCGCGCTTATATTCCACGGGGCAGGGGAGCCACAGGCCCCGTCGCCCCGTAAGCTCCACTCCGTTGTCGTCTCTGCGGAACTCCACCACGTCACACTTTCCGCTGATGCCAAGAGTACGCGAAAATATCGGCATTTCGCGCGTGACAATCAAATCACGGCGTTTTTCGGTAAAATACGGGTTATGAACGCGTTCGTGCATCAGCTACCCTCTACAGTGCGCAGATTATCAGACCAAAGCTGTTCGATGTGTATAAGCGCCCATTGCCGACGGCAAAACGAAAAATGCTGAATACCTGAAAGCTGGAGATATTCATCTTCTTCGTATATCACAGCAGTTCCTGAAGCTCTACTCCGGGCGGCATATCAGTATTGACAGTGATGCGGTAATCGCTGAAGCTCCTTGGAGGCTGCGATTTATCCAGCAGCTCCGCCGTGACCTTGCCAAAGAGATCGACCGCGGAAGCGTTCCCTATCGGCGAGGAATGTTTGAACCTAATCAGGCGGCGGGACGCCATTTTTCCGCGCGCAGCGGAGCGGTCATGGTCAAACATGTCTTTCAGCGCGTCGAAAAAGAGTTTCAAATCATCCTCGGTAAAGCCAGTGTTTTGCGCGAATTTTGCGGAAATAAATCCTTCCACCCGGTAAAGAGCGTATGGGATTATATGCTTTCTTCCCATTGTGCGGTTTTCGCTTGCCGTTTCCTTTTCCGTGGTGGAAGCCATGCGTGTTATTGTAATCTCACGCTGAAAAATCCGGTCCTGGCTTTTCGCGAAGCACAACTGCACAGGCCCGCGCACCTGCCCGCATTTATAGTCGCCTGTATCCATTACCGCGCCGAAAGTGCGTATATCGTAGAAGCGTCTGCACATATACTTCTGCGCTTTCGCCTTCGAATCCTTTTTATCTTCCTTAGGTGGGATACCTTCCGCATCGTAGGCAAGTTTCTGTTGATTATTCAGCACTGCGCCTTCGGTGACGTAAATATCGTAGAACTGTTTACCAGATTTGTCGGATTCATCAAACTTGCTATACTGACCGTACTTTACCTGCAGTTCCGTGTAGTTACGCACTTTCCGTTTAAGGCAGACGTCAGTCACAATGCCGTAACCCGTCTGCGGATCCACACGCGGCATGTTCCCGGCATCCGGATCACCGTTGGGATTGCCGTTCTCAACATCGAAGTACAAAATGAATTCATAACGATTATTCAGAACTTCACTCATTGTAATTCCCCTCCTGTTAGTTTGTCGTCGGAATCCCCATTATCGGAATCCTCGCTGTCGGAACCATCGCTGCCAGGAGACCCGCTGCCGGGGTCCTCCTTCTGCGGTTTACCCGCGTAAAATTTTTCACGCTGATGGTAATAGCCTATGAGGAACTTCCCCTGGTCTTCCGCATTTAAAACCTTGGGAAAACCGTCGGAACCCATCGCGTCAATAATCTTCTGCACAAGCTGTTTGGTGTAGTATTTTTCCGATTTTGCCACATGCTTTTCAAAAAGCGGCAGCAGTGTTACAAAAACCATCTCGGGCGACGCGAGCGCCGAGTTTAAGTACTTGTCCACAATTGTGGCGTTCAGCTGTCCAAGCGCGTCGTACTGCGCCTTTTCCAGCGCGGCGAAAAGCCTGCCGAGCAGGTAGCCTGTGTTCCGTTCCTCCGGGTTCAGCGACACTGTTATCATCTCCTCTGTTTTATTGTCAAATCTTGCGGCCCTGTTTAAGAACCCTTTAATTACCCCTGCCCGCACGTGGTCGATGCCGTCGCCGGCTCGCACTCTGTCCAGCATCGCCAGGTACAGGCTGTATGGGTACGGGGTCCCGCCAAGGATACTGCGCATAAGCGCGCCTTCCAGCATCTTGGGGATATTTTTTCTGTCACGGTTTACCGCTGTTCTAATCAAAATTTTATACGGCGTAACCAGCTCCAGTTCATCATTCGCCCTGAAAATTTCAATATCAAGGTAATGCTGACCTATACGCTCCAAGAGCGTTCCAAAGGTGTTGGAGTAAAAGAACCTGACTACAAGCCGCGTTTTGGCCGCGGATATACCGAAAACGTGGAAGGTCACATCAGGGTCAAATTCCAGCTCTGAACCAGGCGGTTTCCCGTTGTGGAGCGAAGATAAGAAACTCTTGATCTTCTTTGCGGACACCTCGTCCGATGTGGCAGAAGCGTCGCCCTCCGTTTTTGCGGTCTTATCGGCCGGCTGGATGTCCAACAGCCAGGCAAACAAATCTTCCTCCTCGGGAGCGCTGCGCTCCGCCCAGAACAGCGCCCTTGTATCCCCCAGGCGTATAGTGTGGCGCGAGTCTGTGTTTAAGGAACTCAGTGCCGTAACGTATTGAAAGGCGGCGGTTACGGAGACAGGCGCGTTGCCCCCCTGCTTCTTGCAGTACGATTCAAAAGCCGACGCGTTAAAGCAGACCAGCGTGGGTTTGTCCTGCCCAAAACCGCTGATGTTTCCGTGCAGACGCGCTATTGGCCCAGTCTCACCGGTTACAAGGCACTGCCCTATGCCCGCGCCGTCCTCAATGTTCTGGCTGTACCGGTTCCAAGCCGCCCTGACGGCGCGGCGATCATGGATATAGGAGGTATCCAGTTCCAGTCTGAACACTATGTTTCCGCCTGTTTCAAGCGCCGAGTGTTCAACGTCGGGATATTCCCCCAGCACGCGCTTGCGGAAAAAATTAAGCACAGCCTTTGCGCCCGTGTCGTCAACGCCTTCCAAAACCGTCTCGTGTCTTGCTTGAGAGGCGGTGAAGCGGTATTCCGCTCCCTTTGCGTTCTTATATATGCCGAATAAAAATTCAGCGTTTTCGCATAAGAACGCGGGCTCTGGTTTTGAGCCGGAGCGTTTTGGCTGCTGCGGCGTTATTATTAACGTCGGATTCTTTCCGTTCATAAGGGACGTCACATTTACCACATCGCCGTCCTCGTTAAGGGTAATGTACGCCGAAACTCTGCTAGCGGCCCAGCCGGGTTCCGCGACATCCGCGGCGGGGTCGGACGCCAGCCGCTTGTAATAGCCGCACAACGCTTGAAGTATCATATGACCAGCCCCTTTGAAGTGTCTATTACGCCGTACTGCATGGACGCGCGGAAAAACTTGGGGACCGCAAATTCATCCTTACTGTTGGGCTCGAAATTTTCGGCATAGGCCATGTCCCACAGCATCCAGCCCAAATCACGGCAGGCTTCGCCGTCATAAAACCCTTTTGGCATGGGGTCGCCTTCTTCAAGCAGCTGAAAATGCGCCTTAAATTCCCGCGTGCCGAAATATGGCTGATGATGGCACTGGCCTTTCCGCGCGCGGCGGGTAAATTGGTCCGTAAATTTATTCCCGTTGTCTTCCGCAGCCATTTGCTTGGGGTTAAGCTCGAAATGGGCCGTGATTACATAGGCCGGGTCACGCAGCAAAAGCGTGGCCCGCTGCTGACGGTCAGTGTTAATATACTGATGCAGGTCGATATTCGCCCCATTCATCGCCTGTCTTATGTTACCATATGGAATCTTTTTCGCAAGCTCGTTGCGGCGGATGGTGTCGAAGCGAATTTCACTGAGCACTTTTATCTTGTCCACTATCCACCGCAGGCCCGGATGCCAGTATATGGCATCAATTATGCCGCGGGCGGCGGACGGGGTTATTACGTCGTAGCTGACCCGTTCCGCCTTCATCTCCGGACGGGTGAAACACGCATAGTCGCCGTAAACAAGAAGTCTGAATGCCAAAATTATCACATCCTTTCATATAATATAGTCGTTTCGAAAGCCATCGGGAATAAGGCCAAGTTTGCCGTCATAAAAATCCTCCGTGACTTCGCCTTTCAGCACGTATACGCCGGGGATAGCCTCATTGAGGCATCCGCGGGCATGGAGCCGTTTTAGTTCATGCTCGTAAACCGATACCGTGTATCGCTGCAGCCGTTGAAGATATTTGGCGGGAAAAGGCGAACCCTCCATC
>JAISYE010000205.1 GCA_031297485.1 Clostridiales bacterium | reverse complement strand
ATGGTGCGGCTCACCGATATTTTCCATCTCGCCATTTATTGTTACCGCTATATGGGTTCCCGTGATACCGCATTTAACCGTCTTTTCCGCGGCTATCCGCGTTCCCGGCAGGCCTATATTATTCATTCTATTTATAAAGCCATCCCTGTCGGCATACAGCTCCAGCAGGGCACCCATGAGCATATCGCCCGCGGCGCCCATTCCACATTCAAGGAATAGTGTTTTCATTACAGAGGTCCCCCTTATATATGATTAATCATGCTGGCCAAATATCCCGCGCCAAAACCGTTGTCAATATTAACCACGCTCACCCCGCTGGCGCAGGAATTTAACATAGAAAGCAGAGCCGAAAGTCCGTTAAAGGAGGCTCCGTAACCCACGCTGGTAGGCACGGCGATTACGGGGCAGTCCGCCAGCCCGCCTATGACGCTAGCTAGGGCGCCTTCCATACCGGCTATGGCGATTATAACCCTGGCGCTCATAATGTCGTCCATATGGGAAAGAAGGCGGTGCAGGCCGGCCACACCCACGTCGTAAAGGCGCGTTACGTTATTGCGCAGGACTTGGGCTGTAAGCGCCGCTTCTTCCGCAACGGGTATGTCGCTTGTGCCCCCGGTCGCCACGACTATTGCGCCCGGGGCGTCCGGCTGGGGCATTTCGCCGATTATACCTATGCGGGCCTCTGGGTGATAGTCAAATACGAAGGTTTTTTTCAAAGCCGCAGCCTTCTCCTCTGATATTCTTGTGACCAAGATTGCGCGCTGGCCGTTGTTTAAAGCCGCAGCCGCTATGCCGGCCACCTGCTCCGCGCTCTTGCCCGCGCCGAATATTACCTCAGCCACACCCTGGCGCAGCGCCCGGTGAGTATCCAGCTTGGCGTAGCCCAAGTCCTCGAAGGGCTCCTTCCGCAGGAACATAAGCGCGTCCTCCGGCGAAACTACTCCTTCCCGCACTTTGCGCAACATGCTTAACACGTCTTGCTTGCTCACTTTACCCATTCCCCTTCCTTAAAATTGCGTTTTTCTCAAATTGCGCTGCAGCATTTTATTAAAGCCCAGCCAATCGTTTTGCGAGGCGTCCGAGTCAATGGCCTTTTCTACGGCGGCCAGCTTAGCGTCCGCGTTATCGGCGAAATGCAGGATAAGCGCCTCCATGGTCTTCGGCAGTTTGGGCGAGCCGAACTCATACTCGCCGTGATGTGCCAATATGCAGTGTTTTAAAAGGCTTTCCAGTTGGTGGGGGAAGCCTTCTATCTTCGCCGCCGCGCGCGATATAAACTCCGCGCCCATTACTATATGGCCGAGCAATTCCCCGTCGTCCGTGTAATCGTTATCCGGAAAGGGCGAAAGCTCGAAAACTTTACCTATATCGTGGAGCAGCGCGGCGGCGATTAAGATATCGCGGTTTACGAATTTATAACGCCTGCCCAGGAAGTCACATATCTGCGTCACCGCGAGGGTGTGCTCTATCAGCCCGCCCATGTAGCTGTGGTGCATTATTTTGCCGGCGGAGCTGCTTTGAAAGGCGTCCCGCACATGCTCGTCCTTTATCATTATTTCCTCAAGCAGCAACCTTATTTGCGGGTCCTCCACCGAACGTATCAGTTCTTCCACTTGCTGGTACATAGCCGCTACGTCCTTGTCAGTGCGGGGTATATATTCCGCGGGGTCGTACTCGCCCTCGCGGCTGCGGCGTATCTTACTAAGTTTTAGCTGCGGCTCGTTCTGATAGGTCAGCACTACCCCGTCAATTTTGATAAAGTCGTTTTCGTCAAAATTTTGTATATCGTTGTTTAAATCCCAGACTTTAGCATCTATCATCCCCGTGCGGTCCTGCAGCTTCAGCGAAAGGTACGTCTTGCCCGCCCGCGACTTTAGGTTCTGCTTCTGCTTGCAAAAATAATGCCCAATGATGTGGTCGTCCTCTTTAAAATCTTCTATGTATTTCATGTTTAACACCGCTTTCATTTTAAATTTTGTCACAGAACCGGAACATCAAAAAGCGTCAGCTTTTGATATTCCCCTTTTAAGCTTACAGCCATATAGTCCTGGTAGCCTGCAATTTTTGAATCTCCCCAACAGGCAGATTAGTAAGCCTTGCAACCTGTTCCATTGAAAATCCTTCTTATAAGGCGTGTTTAAAAATTCCTTAGAGCGCGAAATTTCGAATAAAGCCGCTGCAATTTCGCGCTGGAATCCAGTTTCCAGACACGTCCTAGCAACGTCACAGCTACTTCCGCCCTGCCTTCGAGTCTGTCTTCGTCCCTGCCGATTTTACCCCGGCATTATGGCTTATCTCGCGGAAATCCTCTATTGTAAGTTCTTGAAAAAACACCTTAATCACCTCCGAACCATATTTATCAAAAAAGGCGCTATACCCGCGAACGAATAAGACAGATACGCCACCCATGTGCATCACCTCTTACTTGTCATTCTTAAAGTCCAATAAGTATACCATAATATAAATATACTCTCAACACTATTCGGAGATAAATTTTACGCCTCATAACAGACAAAAAAAGCCGTGCCCAATGGGAGCGCGGCTCGTGATTATTGGTCTGCCACAACATCGTCAATAATCGCTTTAGCTTTAGCCTTATCCGAAATCTGCTCACCCTTTAATGCCCACAGAGCAACGTATCAAATATACTCTTTAAAGTCGTCGAGCGGCGCGTCAAAGTCGTCGGCTATCCATATTTTATCTTTGGCGCAACCATATAAAGGCTTACGCCTTACCTGCTCGGAATTTTCGCCGCAAAGAACGCGCCGCCCTTGTTCGTCGGGTTCTCTTCGGAATTTTCGCCGCAAAGAACGCGGCGAAAACGGCGCTTCGCGCCGCCCTTGTTCGTCGGGTTCTCTGGCGAGGTTATCTGACGTTCTCCGCCGAATCCTACCTCCAAAAACATATCACTCCCCTGTAATACCCGCCCTGTCGATGCTTTCAATTAAGCGCCGTTCCACAAGCACATAAATAATGACCAGCGGTATAATAGTCAGTAGGGTCCCGGCCATGCGCAGGCCCTCGTTAAGGCGCAGCAGCTGATTTTCGGCAGTGGTGGGGTACATCTTTCTAAAATGTTCCACAAACCTTTCCAGCATCAGGGGCAGGGTGTTCACGCTGGTGCCGAAGTACGTGCCGGTCAAATAGGTGTCGTTCCAGTTCCATACAAATGAAAATATGAATACAACCACAATAGCGGGCGCGGCCAAGGCCAGGTTAATGCGCCAAAAGGTGGTAAAATGCCCTGCGCCGTCAATAAACGCGGCCTCGTCCAAGGACTTGGGCGCCATTTTGAAGAACTGATAAAAAATCAAAATAAATATGGCGCTTTTAAGCCCCTGCCCTAGAAGGGATGGCAGCAGAACAGGGTACACGGTGCCAATCATCTTAAAATTATTAAAGAGCACATACTTGGACAAGAATGTAGTCTGAGGCGGCAAAATAAAGGAAACCATCAGCAGCCCCATAAATATGGGCTTGCCCCAGAACTGATACTTAGCCAGCCCGTAACCCACCAAGGCGGACACAGCGGTCTGGGCCAGGGCGGTGGAAAGCATAACCGCCAAGGAAACGCCAAGGGTCCGAAACCCGCCCAGCACGTTGTAGGCTTTCACGTAATTGTCAAAGGTAATTTTAGTGGGCACCCAGCGCACAAGGGGGTTGGATAAATCGTAAATATCCTTCGCGCTGCCCGATATAATAAAAAGTATGGGATACAGAAAAACAAAGCTGACTCCGGCCAGTGTCAGATAGAGCACAATACTGGCAAGCAGCCCTCGCCTCTCCTGGCTTCCTATGAGCAGTCTGACGGCGTTCTTTCCCATGCCGCTCATACGGCTGTACCTCCCTTTGCGTTTTTCGCTAGAGAACCCGACGAAATAAGGGCCGGACGCAAGAATCCACGCCGGACCTTATCCTTTTTCCGACGCCTCTTCCGGTTAATCTTTGTCTCTTTTTCGCCCCTGCCCAGCAGCAGGTAATAAATAAGCACCACCACCACAATAAGCCCAAAGTACAGCCAAGTCAGGGAAGCGGCGAAGCCAAAGCCCCGCAGGAGCTGGAACATAGCCTGGCGTATAAACCCGATAATCGGGTTTATGGACGAATTGGCGATATCCACAATTGTGTACATAGCGTTAAGGAACAGGAAGGGCTTAAGTGTCGGGATGGTAATCTTCCAAAATTTCTGCCAGCCGGAAGCGCCGTCCACGTCAGCCGCATCGTATATAGCGCGGTCTACCTTTTGCAGGCCGGAAAGGAAGATTAAAATCTGCACTCCGGAAAACCACAGCAGAATAACCACGTTATCGAAAATATACAGAATAACCCTGGACAAAAAGCCCGGCAGGTATTCCTGTATAAAGACGTATATGAAAAATGTCCTCATGCCGCTTAGGCTTACCGCGTCGTTAATCTGAAGGTTCTCCAGAACCGACCCGCTTATTATTATAACCGGCAGGAAAAAAATCGCCCTAAATACCCGGCGCATCTTAATTTTCGCGTTCAAGAGCACAGCCAGCATAATGGAAAAAACCAGCACCATAGGCACCAGGCAGGCCATCTGCATTAAGAAGACCGGCAGCTGCAGCAAAAAATCCGGGTCCTTAAAGAGCACGCTGACAAAATTGTCCAATCCCACATAATCCATGGCAATGCCAACAGGCAGGAACCGCACCGTGTTAAACGCGTACTTCACCGTTTCCATAAACGGGTACAGGGTAAAAAACAAGAACCCCACAATCCAGGGCAGCACAAACAACAGCCCTGTCAGCTTGCTTACGGTGTTTCGCTTCATAGCCCGGCCTCCTCTGTATATACGCCGCTCAGCGCGGGCACAGCAGCACCTTTGTAATTATATTCCCTCTCGGAATAATTAACCACAACAGCGCCCCCGCCGGAATAACCCACAACCACCACATCCTCGGCCACGGTTTCCCGTGACACTATCTCACGTCCGCGCACACGGGAAAGCACACTCTGAAGTTTCCCGTAGGTCTCCAGGATAATCGGCTCCCAGTCCTGGCGGCGCGAGGAATACACGTCGATGATATTCGTCCCCGTAAACTCGCTGGAATATTTCTCTGTCAGCAGATAAGCGGGATACATGTTGTAATCCATAAGCCGCAGCAGGTCTTTTTCGGAGTTGTAGCGATAATTTAAGTAGGGCGAATAAACCTCCTTGTATCCGCTAAGCACAATCTGGTAAAAGGGTACGGCGTCAGACTCGTAGACCTGCCGGCTGTGGGAGTCCGGCGCGTTGTACACCGCGTCGGAATAAGGCAGGCCATAGAGGTTGGGCGACTCCAGGTACAGGCTGGAGGTATTTTGCGCGAACAGGTCCAAAATCTGCCGCATGCCCTCCCGCGCCTGCTCACGGTAAACCGTCCGCGCGCTGTTAAAATCCGAGACAAGAATACTGCCAACCCCGTCCAGCGCCAGCGCGCGCTTATAATCTTTCTGGGACGCCACGGCCTGGGCTATTCGGAGTATGCCCTCCAGGTTCATATAACGCTTGACGCTGAACAGCGGCTTGGTTACTTCCTCAAAGGTAAAATTCCCACTCATGCCGTAGACAGAATCCGCGGCAGGCACCTGGCGCTCGTAGCCCATAGCGTAGTTGCTCTGCAGCGCCAAGGTCACGCCGTTCGCCTCCGCCGTTCCGGCCAGCTTGCTAAGCCCGGACTCGCCGCCTGTCTTGCTTTCCGGGGCAAAGGTCCCCAGTTTGTGGCCGCTTACCCCGCCGGACTCCCAGCCGGTAAGGGCGACGCAAAAGTTCCTGATTCCCTGGCTGGTAAAGGACACAATCCATTGTTCCACCTCCTCGGTGGTTGTCATCGGGTGGGCCGAACTGCCGAAAAGCGTCCGGCGCTGCTCGGCCATAAGGGCGTCCAGTTTAAGCGGAATATCCCCGTCCGCGCCTAATTCCGGCTTCTTGAGAATACCGCCGGCCACCAAGCTCTGTTTATACTTATTGGCCATGCCCACATAGTCCGCGTCGCTGCCCGACAGGAAGTAATAGGAAACTTTCGCGTTTACCGTATTACGCCTGGGCGTCATTGCGTTAAAGCCGCTGCCCGCGCCCGTGGGCTGCCAGTAAAGCTCGTGGTACACAAACCTGGGGGCCTGCCAGAAAAAGTCCACTATGTTGCCCGCGGGGCTGGCCTCTATTTCGCAGAACTCGTCGCCCGACTCCACAACAGCCAGAAAAGCCGCCTCCTTGTATCCGTGGGCTATGCCGAACACCGGCAGGTAAATCTTTTGCGCGGGCACCGGCAAGGTTACGAGGTTCTTCTTGGAAGTGCCGCCGCTGACACTGTAGTCGTCACCGTAAATTCTGCCCACATAGGACCCGCTGTAGGCTTTTGGCGGCCCGAAGCGCACAAGGGCGCCGCACCCGTCGGGCACAAACAGGTAGCCCTGTAGTTCGTCCGCGTAAGCCGCCCCAAAAAACGGCAGAATATACAATTTGGAAATAATGTTAGTGCCCAGGTATTCTATGGAATCGTCCGGCACTTCCACAGACAGCCCGTTTTCCGTTAAGGTGACAATCAGCTTGAGTTTGACGCCCGCGTCAGAAAACGTGACGGCAGCGGAAAAGCCCGCGTCAAAGAGCTCGTATTCCGGCGGCTCTGTAATATTCGCCCGCCTTACCGAGCCTGTGTCGGTTAAAAAGTCCATCACCGCAAGGGAACTGGCGAACCTTCGCCAATCTTCCGACACGTTCTCCAGTTTATCCGGTTCCGCCGCGCTTACCCAAGTATAGCCGCTCGCCTTGTCCAGCAGGCTTATGCTGCCTGTGCCCTCACGGTTAAGGTACAGCGCGTAATTGGAATTTTCCGCCGTTAACTCGCCTTGGGCGGACGGGCCGGCATGGGTTAAAAGCGCGCCCGCGAAAACGCACATAAGGGTAAGCGCCGCAAAAACAAGTGTCTTAAACACGCATACCCACCTCCGTTATAATTTCGTAGAAGAAGTCGTAAATCTGCTTCAAGAGTACGTAGAAAATCGTGCCAGCCAGCACGGCCACAACCATGAAGAAAAAGGTAATTAGCAGGGATACCGCGGTCTCGCGGAAGGTGTACTCGTGCACCTCAATAAGGGCCGCCACAATGTTGACCACGCTCCAGAGGATAAGCGCGCCGGTCCCAATGTGGATAATAAACGCCTCGTTAAAGGTAGCCACGTTGGCGAAAAGCACCACAAAGGGCATAAAGAGCACCACGGGCGAAAAGCCGTAGGCCACGCACAGGAAAATATCCCTAAGCGTGCCATTGCCGTCATTTATAGAGGCTATATAGTAGTGCAGCACAACAAACATGCCGAGGGCCGCAGTAAAGTACAAAAACGCGCTGACAATGGAAAAGCGCTCTATGGGAATGGAATAAATAAATCCCATGCCAACCTGGGAAAGCACAAAGAGTACAAACAAGAGCCCGTAGATAGCGAACCCAGAACCGTATCCGCCCGTAACGCCCCGCTTAATATTATAGGCGTTGTCAATTGGGTGGGCGGCAGCGTAGCGCATCCGGCCCAAGTCGCTTAAAAATTTAACCCGGGCCGCCCGTTCCTTTGCCGCGCGGGCAAAATCAAGTATAGCGGCGCGTTTATCCGCGCGTTTAATAATGGTCCACAGGGCCATGAACAGCAGCAAGGCCAAGAAGAAAGAGCCCAGGTTGTTTTGAAGCCAGATATTGCGCTGTTCCCAAAAGGCGTTGGAGTAGTAGCTTTGCATCTCGTTGCCTGTTCTGAAATGGCCGGCCGCGATTTCATAATCGCCCAGCTGGCTGTAACAGCGGCCAATATACATATGGGCCAGCAGGGATGTATTGTTAAACTTAAGTAATTCCTCCAGAACTGCGCGGCTTTGGGTATATTCACCATTCTCGTATAAATTTATGGCGGCGTAAAGCCTCCGCTGGTTGCTGGAGGGCTCGAAAGCCTGGATAAAATTGCGCGTCTCGTCCAGCACGTACAAATTGCCGTCCGAATCCACGCCGACTCCAGTGGGCGCGGCAAACAGCCCTTCCCGTTCGCTGCCGTCCGGCAGTCCGCCAAAACTGCAGAGCAAGTAGCCTTCGTTCTGAATTTCCACAACAAGCCCGCTCCCGTATTCCACGGCGAACATGCGTCCGTCGTCAGTTACGCAGATGTCGCCCACGTCGTTCAGCACCGTGGGTATGCCCCTGCCCGCGAACAGGTCCAGGCCGTTAATGGAATGTTTTTTAATGGAAACGCCGGAGCCGCGGTTTACGGTATAAATAAGACCGTCCGCGCCCCGGAAGATATGCGCGTAGGAGGAAGGCCGCACTTTTAAGAACCTGGCCTTTTGTTCCTCGGTCAGCACGGCGTTCATTATTTTTTGGGAAAGTGACAAATCCACGTTATTGGAGGCGAAATATCCCAGGAAGTCGCCCTTGCCGTTAATGTAGATTATGCCCGCCGTGGTGCCCTCGCTTACAATATATACGCCGCCGTCGTCGCTGGGTGCGAGTTTAACCGGGTTAAAGCGTTCGTTCCGCCCGAAGTTAGGGGTTGTGGGTTTCTCGAACGTAAATTCCAACCTGCCGTCCGCGGAAAAGCGGTAGGCCTTGTCCGTGTCCGCCACGTACACACGGCCCGCGCTGTCGGCGCTTATGCCCCGCGGGGTGTTAAGGATGCCCTGGCCTATTGTTATGACCCGGCCGGTATCCAGGTTGACGGACAGGGCGCGGCGGTTACCCGTGTCCGCCACGTAGAGCATTTTACCGCTCACGTACATATCCTGGGCGCCAAAAATCCCCAAATCCATCAGACGGTCAGAAGGAAGGTAGGCGTCCTGTGAAATTTGCAGCGCGCCGTTAACGTTCCACGCGTAAGTGTAACTCGTGGACTGAGTGTTTCCCACTGACGCCGCCGCGCCGACGGTCCGGGACACTGCCGCGAAAAGCGTAAGCGCGAAAAGCACTAATTTTTTCAAGTCTGTCCCCTCCCCCGCTACTTGATTCCGGAATACGCCATGGTATTCAGCACTTGGGACTGCATACAGATAAAGATTATCAAGTTAGGCACAAACAACACTAAGGTAGTGGCGGCCAGCATGCCCTGCATAACCACCTCGGTGCCGGCGTTTACGCTTAGCGAATTCATAAAGAAGGCGAAGGTTTTCAGCTCGTCGCTGTTAATGTACAAGTTAGAGGCTTCGTAGGAATTCCAGGAAAGCTGGAAGGCCAAAATCGCCACTGTAACCAAGGCGGGTTTAACAATAGGCGCCACAACCTGGGTAATTATAGTGCGGTCCTTGGCGCCGTCTATTCTCGCGGCCTCTATTAGCGCGTCCGGCACCTGGTCGATAAACTGCTTGGTTAGGAACAGACCCACAGGCATAGCGACCAGGGGCAGGGCCAAGATAGCGAAAGTATTCAGCAGGCCGGCCTTTTCGATAAGCAGGTAGCGCGGTATTTTAACGGCTGCCGGGACGAACATAAGGGATATTGTATTAATTGCGAACAATGTCTTCTTTAGTTTAAAGGATTTTTTAGAAAGCACGTAGCCGGACTGCAGGGACATTATCACCGACGCCGCCACCACCACAAAGGTAGATGTCAGGCTATTGAAAAAATATCTGGAGACCGGCACATTGGTACTTTCCATAAACTGCACGACTTCCTCAAAGTTCTCCATGGTGGGTCTGCGCGCAAGGAACCGCGGCGGATACGCGAACAATTCCGCGAAGGGTTTAAACGCCGTGCTGACAATGTACACAATCGGCAGCACCATCAAAAACGCCAGCGGAACAAGCACCACGTAAAAACCGATTTGGCTTCTGTCAAACTTTGTCGGATTTATTTTTGAACCCTGGTAACTCATGAGAACTGCTCCTTTATAATGTCCATTCTTGGTTTTAGAGGAAAACCACGAATGGACACGAATTAACACGAATAAAGTTGGAAAAATCTATTGGTTTTCGGGGCGATTGTCATTGTCCTTAGGACGTGTTTGAAAACTGGATTCCAGCGCGAAATTGCGGCGGTTTTATTCGAAATTTCGCGCTTTAAGGAATTTTCAAACACGCCTTAGGACGTGCTTAAAAACTGGATTCCAGCGCGAAATTACAGCGGTTTTATTCGAAATTTCGCGCTTTAAAGAATTTTCAAACACGCCTTAGGACATGTTTGAAAACTGAATTCCAGCGTGAAATTACAGCGGTTTTATTCGAAATTTCGCGCTTTAAGGAATTTTCAAACATGCCTTAGGACGTGTTTGAAAACTGAATTCCAGCGCGAAATTGCGGCGGTTTCATTCGAAATTCGCGCTTTAAGGAATTTTCAAACACGCCTTAGGATACACGCAATATTGTAGGGGCGGATGGCAATCCGCATTTGAGCCCTCTGTCATTCCTCACGCGCCGCAAAGAGTCTTACAGGGGATTTACACTCTCAATCCTTTTCCACAAACAGCCTGTTAGCCACATTGGAGACCACAAGAATCATCAGCAGCAGTACAACGGAAAGCGCGGTGGCGTAGCCCATCTCATAGCGCAGGAAACCGTGGTCCTCTATATGCGCGGCAAGGGTCTGGCCAGCGTTTTGGGGCGTAGGGTTGGTGCCGGTCAGGTCAATGCCTATTTGGCCGGCCGAAAAAGCGTTCACTATGGCCATAACCGCCCCGAAGAGCATCTGCGGCTTCATGGAGGGCACGGTGACGTATACTATCTCTTGAAACCGGTTTTTAAGCCCGTCAATGTACGCCGCTTCGTACAGTTCCGGGTCTATATTCAAAATACCGGCCAGCATCGCCAGAAAGCCCACGCCCATGCTCGCCCACAGGGAAACTATAATCATAATGGGCAGAATAAATTCGGGGGATTGCAGCCATTGCACCGGTTTCTCTATAATTTGCAGGCTTAACAGCAGGTAGTTAATATACCCAAATTGGTCGCCGCCAAAAACCACCTTCCATATAATCGCCATTGTAACCCCCAAGGTAAGGGAAGGCGAGTAAAAGGCCAGGGCCAGGACCATGCGCGGACGCTTCGGCACCTGCGCCAAGGCCCAGGCCAGCAGGAACTGAAGCACGTACCCTACAGGCCCGACTATTATGGAAAACAACAGCGTATTGGGCAGTACGTTCTTCATAAACACACTATCCTGCGTTATTATATTCACGTAGTTGGCAAGACCCACAAACCGCGGGAATTCCACGCTGTTAAAGTATGTGAGGCTCAGCAGCGCCGCCAGGACCACGGGCATGACTATGAAAAACGTGAACAGCGTCACATAGGGCGCCAGGTTTAATGGTATGGACAAATCTATTGACCGCTTTATCTTCATCTTCATTCACCACCGCCCGCCTTCCAACTTTCCACCTTTGCGCTGGAACCCATTTCAAAGGGCTTAAGCAGCGCGCCCCGCTCGTCCATATAGCCGAATTCTTTCAGTTTCTTCGTAATTTCACGGTTGGATAGAATTATGGCGTCGTCCAGGGCTGTACGAGGCGTAACGCCTTGGAACACCACAGCGTTCCAGGAATTGGCCAGCGCGCGCTCCACCTGGAAATAGGCCGGGTTGCGCGGTATTTCGCGGGTGTTGGCCAGCTGCTCCAGCACAAGGGCCTTGACGTCCTCCGGCATACTCTTGACCCGGGCAAAAGCCTTCATATTCGCGGTGTTGTACACGTAATCGCTTCCGAAACGCAGCTGCAAGTCGTTGCCAAAGGCTGTCTGCGTCTCGTCCTCCATCCACCATTTAAGGGCCTCCCACGCGTCCTCGGGCCGCTTGGTTCCGGCCATAATCATGCTGCACGACGCCACCGCCGCCTGGTAGTTGCGCACTTCCCCGCCGCTTTCCACGCCTATGCTGGGCGCCATGCCCCATTGCCCGGACAGTTCCGGCGTGGCGTAGCGTATAAGATAGTATGTGTCCAGCCCCGACATGCCGATAGGCGTCACCCCGCGCTTGAAGCTGTTATAAAAGCTGGAAATACTCTCCGGAAGGGAATAGCGCGTGTACAGGTCGGTCATAAGCTTAAAGGCCGCCACTGTGTTGGGGTCGCCAAACTCTACGCGGCTGCCGTCCTCGGAATAAATCTTCCCGTCAAACTGCTGGATAAAGGGCATCGTGGTACCAAAGTGCTTTATGCCGCCGGCGTTGGCTATGGGCGTATTAACAGACATGCCAAAACGCGAAAGCTCCGGCAGTATGGCTATCACGTCATCCCATGTGCGCGGTACGGGCAGACCCAAGGCGTTTAAAATATCCTTGCGGTAATAGGTCATTATAAAGTTGATGGTCTCCGGCACAGCGTAGCAGGAATCGTTAATTATGAAGGGGACAAACATCTCCGGGTTGTAGTCCTCTAAAATAAGCGGGAAGTCTGGGAACCGCCGCAAATCGTATATAGCGCCGCGCAGCGCAAAGTCAAAGGGCCGGTAATTAGACGCGCCTATAACCATGTCCGGCGCCGTGCCGGCTGACACGGCCAGCAGCAGTTTCTGCTCGTCCGCCATAGAGGAAAGGTTTACCTCCATACCGGTCTCCTCCGTGAAGCGCGTGAAGGTATCGCGCATAAGCTCCACCTGCATCATGTTCTTGCCGACCCATATGTTCAGCTTATCGTCGGTTACAAGACCCGCCTGGTCCGGAACAGCCGTAAAGGTGGCGGCGAATTTCCTGACTTCCTCCCACAGCCCGGCGAAGAACCCCAAGGTGGGTTCCGGCACGCTGTTCAAGTCGCCCGTAATATAAATCTTGTCAATAGCCATGTTCTGGTACAGCATCACCGGCAGAACCAAGGATATATATTCCGTAACGGAATTGCTGCCCTGGGTAAAGCGGTCCATGTTGTTCACCAGTTTGTCCAAGTCTCCGCTGAATTCTATAAGCGTGTCCCTGGCCACAAGAAGGTTGTCCGCGACATTCCCGCCGCTGGTGCGGGAAAGGGCTGCCAGCACGTTATACTCTGTTTCCATTATATCCGCGAACCGCAGCAAGTCCTCCCTTATGTTGGGGATATATGTCTCTATTTCCCATTCGCGGTTCTTATCCGCCTTGTTGCCTGTAATGTACTTTATTTGTATGGCTAGCTCGTTTATTTCGCCTATTACGCCTATTAAGGTCTCCCGAGTGTCGTAGAGCAAGTCGCCGGTGGATTCCAGCCGCAGGGTGTGCTCGCCCTTTGTCAGGTACACCGGGATATTCTCGCCGTCCGCGTTTATAACCTCGTTTCTGTACTTAGGGGAATATCTTATTATATAATTCATGGCCTCGTCAAATATCGGTCTGCCGTCCAGGTATATGTTCTTAAAGTTCGGCTTGTTTTTCTGGACTTTAGCGGTATACTTCATCACAATATAGTACAGGGCGTCTTCATCTACAGAAAAGGTATACTCCACAAAGTTGCCGGAGTCAGCCCAGGCCACTTCCCGCAGGCTGTTTATGCGGTTATGGCCGGGTGTGTAGGGGTAGGCGTGCTGGTCGCTGGACTTGGCCGGAATAATAAACGACTGGGATTTAGCCGAATAATGTTCGCCTTCTATAACCACCGGCAGGCCACCGGCCAAGGATTTGCCCGCCTGCGACTCTATGTATTCCCGCGCCGTAATAAGGTCCTGCTTGCCGCTTAAGGTAACGTTCCCCAGTAAAAACGGTATTTCGTTGTTTTCAATTGTAATTGTGTTTACGCCCTCTTTCAGAATGAACACAAAGGGGGTTTTAAGCAAGTACAGCTGACTGTTAAGCGCGCGCGTCTCCCAGGTGTATATCCGCCTCGGCCTGGGATACATGTCATTGCCGTAGGCGTCTACTTTATAGTCCTGGGAAATATCCTCCCAGCGCACCGGCATGTCCAGCGAGCGGCTTTCGTAAAACTGATACTCGCCGTTTACAGCCGCCGCTAGGGTCAGGTTAAACAGGAACTCATCCGGCACGTAGTAATCCAGCGTGATATTATATCCTCCTGGTTCGGCTACTGTCACCTGGAAGGTCGCGGACTGGTTGGGGCCAAAATATACGGCCTGGGTCGGGCCAAGATCGGGAGCGGTATCTGGCGCCAGGGCTTGGGCGGTACCCTCAAAGCCCGTTTCCGCCGGGTTTACGACATAGTTCTCCGCTAAGCTGTTAAGCTCGGTTTTGTAATTGGGCGCGTAAAAATAATACGGCTCGGTTTCCACGTTCGCGGCCGCAGCGGTTTTTACGCCGAAAAACGCGCATGCCGCAAAGGCGAGACAGCAAACGGCGGTTTTTAGCAAAGAACCCGACGAACTCGCTAACGGTGGGTTGTCCGTTGGCGGCGAAGCCGCGTTTTCGCCGCGTCTTTTGCGGCGAAAATTCCTAGCTGCCACAAGAATCGACTCCTTTTTCATAACAATCTCTCATTTCGAAAATGTGTCCGTTAGTTTGCGCCTATGGGGTAGGCCCATCTGGTGGCAATCCATCCGATGGTTTTCGGGACGATTGCCATCGTCCCCTACGATACACGCAATATCACAGGGGACGATGGCAATCCGCCCAATGGCAATCCATAAGAATGTTTCAATCCACATTTGGGTGGGAATCCAAGTGACTAGTAGTCGGACGTCAAAAGCGGAGCTTTCGATAAAGAACCCGGCGAACAATAACCCTCGGATAATTCACCGTTAGGCTTTGTCCGTTGGCGGCTAAGCCGCGTTTTCGCGAAGCGAAAATTCCGAAAGGGCCGTTTCGTCCGGTGTAACGGCGATTTCACCGTTAAGAATCCACATCCGTATGAGACTCGAATGACCATTTACTTATTTATAACAACAGGATGGCAACAAAATTACAAGAACTGGGCGACCCTGCCGCCTAAATTTTGAAAGACCCGAATTTTCAAGCTCTAAGGCATTTTCAAACACGCCGCAGATGGAGTGTCAGCTTTTAGTCCTTTAGTTCGCGCCTATGGGGGTTCCAGTCCCGCAGGGCGGGACTGGAAAATATTTTATTACTGGCCCAGGGCCGCGTAAGCCTTAGCGGTAATATCGTCCGCCAGTTTGGCGACCTCGTCGATTATGTCTGACGCGGATTTCTGGCCCGTAAGGACCTGTTCCTTATACACTGTGTATATTGTCTTATGATAGGCTTCGTCGAAACCCGGCGTAACCTTAAAGCCGTCCACAAAACCCGTGTCCATGTTGCTCATCATATACTTAACGCCGGGCTTGGCATTGTTAAACTCCACCCATTTGTCAATAAGGGCCTGGTCGGTTGTGGCAGGCATAAAGGAGAAGCTAAGCGTGTCAAAATAGGATGTTTCTTCCAAGCCTGGGAACCGGGACTGGGCGTCTTCCTTGGTGTAGTTGGTCACTATGTCAAAGCGAGCCTCTACTCCGGCCTTATCAAAGGTCATATACTTAAGAAAATCCCAGGCCGCGTCCGGGTTGGCGCACTTTGTAGTGATGGCCACAGAGTCAACAACTATGCCGGGACGGGAGACATCGCCTTTGTCTTTTACCGGGAACGGGTAGTAATCCCAATCGAACCCCGAATATTCCGGATTGGTATGGAAATTCATTCCCCAGGTAAAATCGAACCACAACGCGCCCTTGCCCTTCCGCCAGGCTGTGCCGGCGTCGGTTTCGCCAAGGGTTTCCAACAGGAAGTTGGCGCGCGCTTCCTCAATAGTGGTGCGTTCCTGGGAGCCTTCCTCATAATCCCAGGGATTGCCGTTAGCGTCCAAGCGCTCGTAAAGCGTGGCGTTGGATTTATACAGGTCATAGCTGATATTGGCCGCTTCCAGCCATTCAGGGGTCAGCTGGTATTTTCTTGTCACCTCGTTAAAGGCGCCCCAGCCCAGGTCGTCGTTCATCTGAGGCGGCAGGTGCTTCATTATTGGTTCGATTTCCGTGGTGCCGATGGTCTGGCCGGGCTTGGTTGTTTTCTTGGCGATATCCACGAATTCGTCGATTGTCCAGCCGTAGTCGGGAATGGGAATATTATTCGCCTGCAGCAGGGTTTTATTTACCATTACGCCGAACAGGTACACAGCATTAGGCACCATAACAACTTTGTCGTTAAAGGTACCGTACTTGATAAAGTTTTCCGGCAGGTCCACGTCGCCTTCCTTATCCAGGTAGGGCTTCAAGTCGATGACCCAATCGTTTTGAATGGGGTATACCGGGTTTTCCAGGTTGATTATGTCGGGCATCTGGTTTGCCGCCACAAGTTTCGCCATATTCTCGTTACCGAGCCACTGGCCGTTGTTGAAAACCTCAATCTCCACGTCGGGGTGTTCGGCCATATAGCGTTCCGCCAGGTACCGTGCCATTATCTGGTCTTCCCAGCCGCCGAACACAATCTTTGTTTTCCCTGCCGCAGCGGTTCCGCCTTCAGCGGCGGGCTGCTGCGTTTCACCCCCCCCCCCGCATCCGGCGAGGCTTACGGCTGCGGTCATCACAACCGCCAGGGCTACTGCCAACTTCTTTTTTAACAACATTTCTTTTCCTCCTCATCTTAACATATTTTAGACTTGACTGGGTTTTGATAAAACCATTCAACCCCAGAAACAAACGCGAATGAATGTCCATTCGTGGTTGATATAATGGTTTTTGGGCCCTACCCTCACCTTCAAACCAATGGTCAGCTCGTCTAGCGCCACACGTTAAACTGTCCGTTGGCGCGAACTTAAGGTTTGGGTAAGGTCAAAAGATTAAGACCAACGGACACTTCACTGTTAGGGGCCTAACGATGGTTTGTTCGTTGGCCCCAAACCCCGCTGGGGACTCGTCCCCGATAGTCGGGCTTGCTCGACGAAGACCCCTTCTTAAGGGCGGCTAGTACAGTATTCTTATGCAGGATACAACAGAGAACCCGACGAACAAGCTAACGGTGGGTTGTCCGTTGGCAGCGAAGCCGCGTTTTCGCCGCGTCTTTTTACGGCGAAAATTTTGATTTCTAAGGCGTATCTGAAAATTCCTTAGAGCGCGAAACTTCGAATAAAACTGCTGCAATTTTGCGCTACGCCGAGTAAACTCGACTATTATTGACAAAATTAGCGGCTTCTTCTACAGAAATATTAAATACTTGACTAATAGTTTCTATATGAAGCGCCTAATCGCATCGCCAAATCTATACCCTTTCGGCGGGCTTCTTCTTCCCTGCGGCAGGATTCCTCCAAGAGCTTTTCGATGCTTGCGGCAGAGGCTTTGGCGCTTGCGGTAGAGACCTTGGCGTTCGCAGTAATGGCTTTAGCCTCCGCGATAACGGCGATAACCTTAGCGGCAGTAGCGACTGCGACAGTGTCTGCGCTTCGTTTCCGTTCAGCCTGTACGCCAATATCTTCTAAAATGGAAAACAGGTTGTTTATCTCCTGTTTATATAGTCCATTTAGCTATCCGATAAATACTTCAATTGTGCCCGAGGATTCCGCCGGGAGTAGCGCGCCGCCGGGGCGGTAGGGCTGCGGCAAAGTCCTGAAAGGCACTTCCGCGCCGTCGATTAGAATCTTCGTTAAAGAACCTGACGAACAAGCTAACGGTGGGTTGTCCGTTGGCGGCGAATCCGCGTTTTCGCCGCGTCTTTTGCGTTGAAAATTCCGGACGCCTTTGCCGCCAGCCGCGCCCAGATGATATATAATCCGCGTGGGCCGGCCGTTTATTGTGTAACTTACCTCCAACCCGTCCAGGTATTGGGGAAGAACAGGGTCTATCACAATGTCCCCGTTTCGCCTGCGCAAACCCAAACAGTTGCATATCAGCTGGTTAAGAAACAGCCCGCTGCCGCTGGAGTATACCCGCCAGCCCGCCTTTACGGGCACGTTACCCGCGCGCAGTTTCTCAAAACCCGCCTCGGCCTCGTACCTGTTGTCAAAAGCGCCGTCACTGCTGCTGAAATAGCAGTTGGCCTGACGCCGCGCGGCGTTTTTAACCACTTCGCCAATCAGGACAGGGTTGACCTTCTTCAGGCCCTCCCAAGCGTCCTCGGCCATGCCCAGCTTGGCCGCCGCCTCCACAAACCGCAAATGCGCGTGAACATACATCAGCCCTATCTCACGCCCAAAGTTCGCGGCTGTCTCCGCCCGCATAAAACGCCGGCTTACCCCGCCCCCATAGGGGCAGACCGTGTCCATAAGCCGCACGCCGTCCGGATGACACATATGCCGCAGTATCAGCTCGTAATGACGCCGCGCTTCCTCCTGGCTGAATATCCCGCTTATTATGCCCCGGGTCATAGGCAGCAGGCGGTAATGTATGCCCGTGGCCTTGTCACGGGGGTGCAGCATGTATTCCGGCCCGTTTTGGAACAGCACAAAACCCGCCGTAACGCCATCCGCCATTATATAACGGTGGAACGCGTCGCTTATACCGCCAGCCGACAGGCGCAGCCTCC
>JAISYE010000204.1 GCA_031297485.1 Clostridiales bacterium | reverse complement strand
GATTTCATCCAAATTTTGAAAGTTCACTTTTTGTTTACATACAAGCGTGTACTATGATATAATTCTTTGAAAAGGGGTATAAAGGAGATAGTAGTTATGGAAATAAAAATACGCAACGCTATATTGCATGTTTTAAACAACGACATTGGCACGTCGCTAATGTCCCAGGAGGAATTAGACATTGACAGCGAAACCTGTTATGAGTTTATTACAAGGCATGTAAAAAAACTGCTTTCAAACCATGCGGTAAAAGAAGCCACATTTAACAGCGGTTCGCGGGTTTATGAAATCGTCTCGGCGCTTAAAAACGGGCAAATGAATTTTAAGGACGCCAGCCGCGAAATTGGCGAGCGGCTGTTCGACGTAATGCTTAAAAGTGTGGAAATCCCTTCGGCGGATGTCCTTGTAACGCTGTTTAACATTAAAAGCGATACATATTTGGCTGTTTTAAAGTTAAACTATAAGGAGTGCTTTATGCATGAAATCCGCGGCGAAGCAGACGCGCAGCTTGTTAAGTGCCGTACCGTGCTGCCTTTCGACGGGGGCAAGGTGGACGAAGCCTGCCTTATCCCCTACGAGCCAATGGTCGTTAAACTTATCGAAAAACAATATCCCATTGACGGCGAAGAACGCAATTATTTTTCCGAGCTGTTTTTGGAATGTTCCGCTGCTATTTCGAAAAAAGATGTGGTAAGCATAATAAAAGAAGTTTCGGACGATATAATCCGTAAATATTACGAGGACGACATTCAGGGCGCCGCGCGGGTAAAAAACTCCTTGGTGCAGGAAGCGGAAGAGGGCGACGGCAGTATTAATTTCAGAAGCGTGGCGACCAAGGCCTTTGGCTCTAACCCTGAAATCGTGGACGAATATGTCAGTTTGCTGGACCAGGCCGGGCTTAAGGCGGAAATCGAAATAGACGAGAGGTATGTCCGCCAGCAGTTCGGCACCCAGCGCATAAAGGCGGATAACGGCGTGGAGGTAAAACTCCCCTCTTACCTGCTGGAAAATGATGATGCGGTTAGAATTATCAATAATTCCGACGGGACTATATCTATTCATCTTAACAGGCTGTGCAACCTTACGTCCTAAGGCGTGTATGAAAATTCCTTAAAGCGCGAAATTTCGAATGAAACCGCTGGAATTTCGCGCTAAGCCGAGCAAGTTCCGACTATCGGAATCCAGTTTTCAAACACGTCCTAGAAAGGAGACATGGCAATGGCTGATTTTCAATGGCTTCCCACTACCGTAATTGTCATGGCGATTATGTTCGCCGTGCTGATTTTGGCAGGGATTGTATACTTGCTTAAATTCTTACCCGCTCAGAAGGGAAAGAACCCCCCTTGCCCTGCCGATGTTCGGCCCACTGCCGACGCTCGGCTCCCAGCCGACGCTCGGCTCCCAGCCGAAATTGTGGCGGCTGTTACGGCCGCCGTTTGCGCACACACCGGCGTGTCTCGGGACGCGTTAATTGTCCGTTCCATCAGGAAGGCCCCGGCTCTGCCCATATCCTGACATTCGGACACAGCGGCGTTACCATGAATTTTATTACAATACCTAGTTCCAGCGCGAAATTGCAGTGGTTTCATTCGGAATTTCGCGCTCTAAGGAATTTTCAAACACGCCTTAAGGGTTCGGATTTTATTGAATTAGCGCTGTTGGGAGGCTTAAAATGAAATACACAACCATACTCTTTGACGCTGACGGCACGCTGTTCGACTACGACAAAGCGGAGGCGCTGGCTTTGGAAACGGCGCTCGCGAAATACGGCCTGCCGATGCCGCCTGAAACTCATTTGCTTTACCGCAAAATCAACCAAAGCAAATGGGAGCTATTTGAACAGGGGGCTATCAGCAAAATAGATTTACAGGTCAGCAGATTCGAGGGGTTGTTTTCGGAACTCGGTCTGTCCGGCATAAAAGCCGATAAATTTAACGCCGACTATCTTGACCGCTTAGCCGAGGGCGCGCAGTTAACAGAGTACGCGTATGAAGTCTGCGCCGAGTTGGCAAAGACAAAGCGGCTCGCCATAATCACAAACGGCGTTGCCAAGGTCCAATTCGGTAGAATTAAAAAATCTCTGATAAAAAAGTTTATAACAGATGTGTTTGTGTCGGAGGACATTGGTTTTTCAAAGCCTGACGCCCGTTATTTTGATTATGTCTTTAAGACCTTAGGGCTTCGGGATAAATCCCTTGTCTTGGTTGTCGGCGACTCGCTTACCTCTGACATTCAGGGCGGAGCTAACTACGGGCTGGACACTTGCTATTTTAATCCAAGTAACAAGCAAAACAGCTATTCTGTGTCCCCCACTTACGAGATTATATCGTTAACTGAATTGCTGCGCTTATAATACGCTGCCTGCCAAGCTGCCGGCAACCGCGCTTATACCTTGTTCATCCGGAACGGAAGCGTTAACCCTAAGCGCGGCAGGCGGGGACATGAGTACATAAGCGCGAACTTAAGAAAAAAACAAACCATCCCTTTTCTTAAAAAGTCTGTACCTGCGCCAAAAAGCGCTGCGCTCGCCGCCCTTAAGAACTATACTTGACCCACATCTTTTTAAGGGGCGAGAATCTGTCCTATGGCCTGTTTGAAAACTAGATTCCAGTGCAAAATTGGAGCATTTTCACTTAAAATTTTGCATTTTAAGGAATTTTCAGACACGCCCTCGCAAGACCCATAAATCAAAGGATTCTACAAAGTTGGCCGCTAACGCCGGTGGTGGGCTAAACGCATTGATGGGTTGATTGAACCCCCTTAATTTATGCGGTGTCACAAATTGCTCTAAGCATATTTGGCCCACCACCAGAACGCTCTTTGAGGAATCCAGGGTTTAGGCGGCTTTCAAGACTTGCGGGCCAAGTATAGCTTAAGAAGGGGTCTGCGTCGAGCAAGCTCGACTATCGGGGATGAAATCCCCAGCGGGATTTGGGGCAGAGCCTCTAACGGTGAACTGTACGTCGGCCTTAATCTTTTGGCCTTTCTCTATCCTTAAGTTCACACGTATGGGACACGGGTATGGGACAATGCCATCCCGTAACCTAAAGGGAGGCTGCGGCCCGCGTTGCGGCCGCCCTTATTGTTCGGTAGTAGCCTAAAAATGTTGTTGATGCTTCCGAACTCCGCATGATTAGCCGCTTCTAAAATGTGACGCAACAGGTTTATCCCACCACCTATTTTTCTGTTTCACACTCACACCTCTGAATTTTTTTGACGACAACGCGTATCCGAACTTCTATCACATCCTTTCTCAACTCTCAACCGCATAATTATACTTGTCTTGGCAATAATAGCCCTGATAATTCATTATACTCTCATTCTTTAATATAACCGGAGGGCACAAATGGACATCTATATAAAACCATGCAAGAAGGCGACACTGGCGGGGCGTTCGGCGCTGTACGTCAGGGACATCTGCGAGGTAGCGGCGCCGCCCGAGGCTCTGAAAACGGTCAAGAACCTGAAGCTGCTGGACATAAACACAAGCGGCAAGGCCAGTTACCTGGTATCCGCGCTGGACATAGTAACCGCGGTAACGAAGGCGCGGCCCAAGGACACCGTTGTAAACCTCGGTGAAAAGGACACCCTTGTGGAGTATTCCTCTGAAAAAAGCCGTGACAACCCTTGCCTCAAATGGCTTAAAGTCGCCTTTGTGGCGCTGGTGCTGGCTGCGGGCTCGGCTACGGCCATAATGAGCTTTCATTCGGACGCGCAGATTCCCAAGGTATTTGAAAAATACCATGAGATTATTTTCGGGGTGAAAAACGACAAGCCGCTTATTATCGACATCCCCTATTCCGTTGGACTGGCGGTTGGCATACTGCTGTTTTTCAACCATTTTATGGGCCGCAAGATTACAGACGATCCCACGCCCATTGAGGTTGAGATGTCCCTATATGAAACCGATATAAACGACACAAAAATCGACGCCCTGGACACGGAAAAACTGCGCAGAAAAGAAGGTAAGTCCAATGTTGATGTTTAGATATTGCTTGGCGGTGTTCATGGGTTTCAGCGCGGGCCTGATTATTTCCGGCGCGGTGTTCGCGTTTATAACAGTGCTGGGTATGGTGCCGCGCATGGCGCAAAAGACAAAGACCACGGCCCATGTAAAGCTGTACGAAAGCGCGATTGTTACTGGCGGCCTGTTCGGCGCGTCCACCGACCTTATTAATTATCGTTTGGCAGCCGGAACTTCCGGCCTCGTACTCCGAGCCGCCGCTGTTTTCTACAGCGCTCTTATCGGTATCTTTTACGGGTGCCTGGCGGTTTCCCTGGCCGAAGTTTTAAACGTCATACCCATCCTTACCCGAAGGGCGCGCTTGCAGCAAACCCGCCCACCCGCCCAGTACATGTTCCTGTTTGTGCTGGCAATAGCCCTCGGCAAGCTGGTTGGTTCGTGCCTGTATCACATTGTGCCGGGATTTTTCAGCAATTTAGGAGGTTGATTCTATATGAAACCAAATTTAGGGTCCCAAGAGTACAGCGACCTGGTCAAGCGGATGTCGCCGCCTTCCAACACAGTTGTCAACTGCCTTAAAGCCTTTGCTGTGGGCGGGCTTATCTGCTGCGTGGGCCAAGTCATCATCAATTTTTTAATGTCCGCCGGCCTGTCCAAGGACGACGCGGGTATGTACACGTCTATAGTCCTGATCTTCGCGGGCACGCTTCTTACTGGTATCGGCGTGTACGATAAAATCGGGGAATTCGCCGGCGCGGGTTCTGTCGTGCCTATCACCGGTTTTGCCAATTCCGTGGCAGCGCCCGCCTTGGAATTCAAGAAGGAAGGCTTCGTAATGGGCATGGGCGCTAAAATGTTCATTGTGGCGGGGCCGGTCCTTGTCTATGGCACCCTTACGTCTATTTTAGTCGGAATTGTGTATTACATTATAAGGTGAGGGCAAACAATGAAGAAGACAGGCCAGTCCATTAAGTTCCAGGAGAAAATTTCAATAGCGTCCATGTCAAGCATAGTCGGGCCTATGGAGGGCGAAGGGCCGCTAAAAAACTATTTCGACGTTGTATTGTCGGACATTATGAACGGCGAGGATTCTTGGGAAAAAGGCGAGGGAAAAATAACCGCCGACGCGCTGGCGCTGGCCATAAAAAAGTCCGGCCGTAAACGCGAGGAAATAGATTACATTATCTGCGGCGACCTTCTTAACCAAAGCGTCAGCAGCACTTACGGCGCGCGGGATATGGGTATTCCGTTCTTCGGGGTGTTTGGCGCCTGCTCCACAATTGGCGAAGCCATGACGCTGGGCGCCATGCTGCTGGACGGCGGATTTGCCCAAAACATTCTAGTGGGCGCGTCCAGCCACTTCTGCGCGGCGGAAAAGCAGTTCCGTTTTCCTTTGGAACTGGGCAGCCAGCGCGCGCCCACATCCTCCTGGACCGTTACGGGCTGCGGCGCCGCCGTGCTTTCCCGTCAGGGGGAAGGCCCCTATATCACAGGCGCGACCACCGGCATAATCGTTGACCTGGGAATAACGGATGTGAACAACATGGCGGCCGCCATGGCGCCGGCGGCCGTGGAAACCCTCCGAGCGCATTTTAAGGATTACGGCGCAAAGCCCAAGGATTATGACCTGATTATTACAGGAGACCTGGGTTACCTGGGCAAGGACATAGTCCTCAGGCTGATGGGCAACGCTGGTTACGACTTGTCAAACAATTATACGGACTGCGGCATCGAAATTTTCAACAGGGAAAAACAGAAAACGCGCAACGGCGGAAGCGGCTGCGCCTGTTCTGCCGTTACCTTGGCCGGTTGTTTTTTTGACAAGCTGAAGAAGTGCGAGCTTAACAAAATCTTGTTTGTCCCCACAGGCGCCCTCATGAGCCAGACCAGCGTCCAGCAAGGGGAAAGCATACCAGGCATAGCCCATGCGGTGGTTATAGAAACATGAGAATGATTTTGAACAAGTCATCGGAAATTCCGGCCCCGCCGGACACAAACCTTCAAATATACAATACGCGGAAATTTAAGACAATAACCCTGTGCGCGTTGCTGCGGCAGCCGTTGAAACGCGAAACCGCCACACACATGGCCATGCTGCCGGGCGTGTTAGAGCGCGGCTCCGCCACCTATGACACAGCAGCGAGGATTACCAGCCATATGGAACAGATGTATGGCGGTGTAATGAATGTACAAATAATCAAGAAAGGCGAGTACCAGTTATTGCAATTTTACCTGGAAGTCTTGGACCGCAATAGGCTTTTTGAGGAAGGGCTGGATTTTTTGCGGGAAATAATCCAAAACCCGTTGGTGGAGGATGGCGGGTTTAAAGCGGAATACGTGGAACGCGAGAAGGAAGCGCTGCGGAACGTGATACGGGGCCGCGTAAACAACAAAGCGGAATACGCGAAGCTGCGGTGCCTGGAGGAAATGTGCCGTAACGAGCCATTTGGGATATACGGCGATGGTTACGAGGAGGATTTAGCGGAAATAACTCCGCGCAGTTTGTATAAATTTTACAGAAAGATTGTGGATAGTCCTATGCAATGTATTGTCATTGGCAATGTGAGCGAACCCGCCCTGGGAAAACTGAGCGGACTGCTTGACCGGCAGGGCGGCTGTCGCTCCAACGCCTCGGGAATTCCGGACCCGGCGGAAAGCGTAAGGCCCAAGCATGATTCTATACGCGTTACTGAACGCATGGACACGGTCCAAGGCAAAATATGTATCGGGCTCCGGCCCTGCTCGGACGTTTCACTCCCGCCGAAGGTTCCGGCCCCGCCGGACTATTACAAGCTGCTGCTTATGAACGAGGTTCTTGGGGGCGGGGGCAATTCGAAACTGTATTTAAACGCGCGGGAAAAGAAGAGCCTGTGCTATTACATCAATTCCTTTGTTTACAGGCAAAAGTCCATAGTAATGATACAATCAGGAGTGGACAAGGAAAATTTCGAAAAAATCGAAGGCGCTGTGGCCCGTGCGCTGGAGGAACTGCAGAGCGGGCAGATATCCCACAACGAACTGGAACTGGCCAAGGCAGGCCTGCTTAAAACTTTCATGGCCATGCGGGATTACCCCGCAAGCCTGATAAATTTTATCGCAATGCAGAGCCTGGCTGGCAGCCATGATTCTCTCGAAAGCGCGGAGGCTAAAATAGAAGCGCTGAGCGCTCGGGACGTAAGGGAGGCGGCGGAATCCCTGTATATTGATACGATATTTATACTCGCGAACAGGAGCTGAAAATATGGAAACCGCGAAGCATTGCGAAGCATTGGAGGAACCGCTGTACGTTAATACATTGTCAAACGGGATTAAATGTTATATAATCCCCAGAAACAATTATGTGGAAAAGCATGTGGCAATTTGTGTAAATTACGGCTCCATTGACACAAAGTACATGAAGGGCGCCAAGTTAATTGAAACGCCCACAGGCACGGCCCATTTTTTGGAGCATAAGCTGTTCGAACAGCGGGACGGACTGGTGATAACCGACGAATTCGCCAAGCTTGGTGGCAGTGTAAACGCGTTTACAAATTTTACTAACACTGCCTACCACTTTACCACAATGGAGCGCTTTGACAAAAATCTGGCCTTACTGCTAAAATTTGTGACAGAGCCATATTTTACTGAGGAAAATGTACGAAAGGAACGGGGTATAATTGCGCAGGAAATAAATATGTACAGGGACGACCCCTTTTGGAGGATGTATTTTAATCTTTTAAGGGCATTGTACCGCACATGCCCCATCAGGGAGGATATAGCGGGAACAGTGGAATCCATAGAGCGGATAACCTCGGATATGCTCTATGCCTGTTACGAGAGCTTTTACCTGCCACGCAACATGGCCTTAATCTGCGTGGGGGAAATTGACAGGGAGACTGTGTACGCGGCGGCGTCCCACTTCCCACACGCCCGCCAGGATATTACTTCCTGCCGCCGGCCCTTATCGGCCTCCGGGGCCGTTTCCCAAGATGAGGAACCGGAGGGTGTTGCGCTGGCCTATTATGAGGAGCGCATGCCTCTTGCGCGGCCCATGTTTTCCATAGGGTTCAAAGGCCGTACCCGCCCGGAGGACGCCGCGGATACAATAATTGCCGCGCGTGTCCTGATGGACATAATAGCGGGGGAGAGTTCGGAATTTTTCAACAGGATATACAGCGCCGGGCACCTGGATTCACCCTTTGGCTTGGAATACCTGTGCGGGCCGTCGAGGGAAAATTCGCCCTTAAATTACAGCGCGGCGATTTTTTCAGGTTCCGCAGAGGACCCCAGGCACGTGCTGCAGCTTCTTACGGACGAGGTTCTCAGGCTTGGCCGCCAGGGTATTGACCGGCAGCGGTTTGAGCAAATAAAGCGCAAGCACTACGGACGCTTTCTACGGGGCTTTAACACGATTGGCAACATTGGGGCCGGCATGGTGGACTTGTTTTCAAAAGAGTTGGACTATTTTGAGCTGGCCAAAAGTTACGAAAAATTAACACTGGACAGTGTGACAGAGAGCATGAGCGCTTTAATGAACCCGCTGAGGCTTGCCTGTTCCGTTGTGCTGCCAGTGTAAAACAGGAGTGATAATATGCCTGATATATGGTTTCACAATATTGGGTTGCGTTTTGAGGAAGTATCCCGTTCCTTCAGACCAGTTGGGGGCCTGCTGGAGCTGTTCGGCGTCAATGTGGGCGAATTGCAGGGCCTGTTGCGGGCGGCCGCGAATTTTGAAATTTATTTCTACGGTTTGACGCTGATGCTCGCCGTGCTTGTAGGGCAGATTTTCGCCTTGCGCGAAGCCAAAAGGAGCGGCCAGGACACGGAAAAATACATGGATTTCCCATTCTATGTAATAATATGCGCTATTGTGGGCGCACGGCTGTACTATGTGCTCTTTTCCTGGGACGCTTATAAGGACAATCTGCTTAAAATCTTCGCCCTGCGCGAGGGCGGTCTGGGTGTATACGGCGGTATCTACTTATGCGTGGCTATGTCCGCTGTATACGCCAAGGCTAAAAAAATACCCTACCGCCTGTTCTTGGATACCACTGTGCCATCCCTTGCCATTGGCCAGGCGATTGGGCGGTTGGGCAACTTCTTTAACCGCGAGGCTTTCGGCGGCTTTACCGACTCGCTCTTTGCCATGCGCTGCAAGGCTGAACAAGTCTTCTTTATTCCCCAGGAGGTAGCCGCGCGCATTGTCACTGTTCAGGGCGTTGACTACATCCAGGTGCATCCGGCTTTTTTATATGAATTCGCGCTATGTGTCGCTGTTTTTGTTTTCTTTCAAATATACAAGATACATAAAAAATTTGATGGCGAGATTTTTTGCTTGTATCTTGTGCTGTACGGCGCGGGCCGCGCTTTAATAGAGAGTATGAGGACGGACCAGCTTTTCCTGTGGGGCACAGGCATACCGGTTTCACAGCTGGTGTCAGTGCTGATGATTGCCGCGGGGCTGGCGGAAATATTCCGCCAGAGCGCTAAGCGCAAAAAAGCCCTGCCCCTGGAGGAACCACAGTGGTTGGAACCTGTTGGGAATAATGACGCGGACGAGGGCGCGGATTCGGTGTCCGGCGACGGCGCGGACCAAGTCGCGGATTCAGTGTCCAGCGACGACACGTACCAAGTCGCGGATTCAATATCTGGCGACAACGCGGACCAAGTCGCGGATTCAATATCTGGCGACAACGCGGACCAAGTCGCGGATTCAATATCTGGCGACGACACGTACCAAGTCGCGGATTCAATATCTGGCGGCAACGCGGACCAAGTCGCGGATTCAATATCCGACAACGGTGACAGCGACGGCGCGGACAAAGGAAGTCCTGCCCCCGAAGGCCATGGCCAATAAATTTTACGAAACAGACATGTACGAGCCTGTCAAGGGATTTTTTCAGGCAATGGGATACAAGGTAAACGGTGAGGTGCGAGGCTGCGATGTTACGGCGGTACGGTACGGCGAGACAGACGGCAGCCTTGCCGAACTGGTTGTGGTGGAAATGAAGATGTCCTTTTGCCTGCAGCTCATATATCAAGCGCTGGACAGGCTGAACGTAACCGCGCAAGTATACATGTGCGTGCCTCGGCCCGCGAAAATCAACGGCGCGTATAAGAATATGGTAAGGCTGGTAAAAAGAATGGGGCTTGGACTGCTGACTGTGGCGCTGGACAGCCCGGCGCGCTGTGTGGAAGTGATCTTGTTCCCCCAGGAGGGCAAGGCGCGGGACAATAAGGAAAGCAGGTCCCTGCTGAAGGAGATTATGGGACGCGCCCTGGACAGCAACACAGGAGGCAGTACCCGCAGGAAACTGAACACCGCCTTTCGCGAGCGCGCCATCAAAATATTGTGCGTGCTGGAAAAGACCGGCCCGCTCTCCGCCGGCGAACTGATACATAGGCATGGCTGCCCCGCTGATTCCTACCTTATAATGTACAGAAATTACTACGGGTGGTTTTGCAGAGCGGGAAAAGGCATATTCGGTCTTAGCGAGGCAGGCAGGCAGGCGCTGGAAGACCCGGCGTTCGCTGAGCTGGTAGCCTACTATAAATCTTGTTTGTTGCAATCCACATTTGGGTGGGAATCCAAATGACTAATAGTCGGACGTCAAAGGCTCCGTTTCGACTGGGGCCGTTTTGCACGGTGTAACGGCGATTTTACCGTTAAATAATCCACATCTGAGGCGAGGCTCGGATGACTATTTACCTATGATTTCACTGCAAAAACTTAATTTCGGCGTTGGATAGCACTCTCCTAGATGAAAAGGCGTAGTTTTTCTTGTTGAAACTACTTAATTTTAGCATGGTACTTGTGCTATATACTATC
>JAISYE010000203.1 GCA_031297485.1 Clostridiales bacterium | reverse complement strand
GCGACAATCTGCGGCGGAGGCTTGGGCGATTGGGCCTAATCCGTCGGGACCGGAAACAAGCTGTTGCAACTCGCGGCAATCTGCGGCGGAGGCTTGGACGATTGGGCCTAATCCGTCGGGACCGGAAACAAGCTGTTGCAACTCGCGGCAATCTGCGGCGGAGGCTTGGACGATTGGGTCTAATCCGTCGGAACCGGAAACAACTCGCCGCAACTCGCCGCAACTCGCGGCAATCTGCGGCGAGTTGCGACAATCTGCGGCGGAGGCTTGGGCAATTGGGCCTAATCCGCTTCCAGAGCCGATTCCAAGGCCAAAGCAAAAATTCGGGATGTCTGCGGTGGACACATACACACCACACCTATCTCTAGATCTATAGGAAATTCTTATACTAAATCTAATACAGATTATAAATATATATATATTTATATATTTTTATATTTATATATTTATATATTTATTTTTATATATATTTATATATTTATCTGATATAGAGGGTAAAGATCCTAATAGTGACATAGAGAAAAAGATGTGTGTGTGTCCAAACCGAAAGGCGGAAGGGCAATCGAAAAGCATAGGGAGGCGGTCATACTGACCTCAGATACACATCCAATCGTGCGTAAAGCGTCAAAATCGTTTATAAAACCGACCGTTGATGAAGTGGCGGCATACTGGGAAACCCGCGGCAACAGTATGGACCCTGTACGGTTCTGGGATTTTTACGAATCCAAGGGTTGGGTGGTTGGGAAATCGCCGATGAAAGACTGGCAGGCGGCTGTACGTACGTGGGAACGCGGGGAAAGGGGAGGCACGGCGCGGCTGCCATGCACGACGCTACGGCTGTACGTACGTAGGAACGCGGGGAAAGGGGGACAAGCAACGGAAATGGTTATGTCGGCGGATTTAGCGCTGGCGCGGCGCGTAATGAAAATCAAAGATACGAGCCAAAACGCGCGCGATACGGCGTCACGACGGAATGAGCCGCCGGGCGTGGCGGAGCGTAAGAGGCTGGGCGGGTTTGAAAATTCCCAAAAGCGCGAAATTTCGAATAAAACCGCTGCAATGATAGTCGAGCTTGCTCGACTATAGCACTCGCCGCCCTTTAAAAAGGGGTCTGCGTCGAGCAAGCTCGACTATCGGAATTAAGGGCTTATCCCTGAATAAAGCAGAATGGCTTAAATACGGGATTTGCTAAAATGCAGAAATGGCGCAAAATCAGCATTCTTGTCTATTAAGGGATAGGCTCTAAGTTTTCAAACACGTTCTAAGGCCTGTTTGAAAACTCCTTAAAATGCGAAATTTCAAGTGAAAATGCTCCAATTTTGCGTTGAAAACTCCTCAAAGCGCGAAATTTCGCGCTCTAAAGAATTTTCAAACACGCCTTAGAAACCCTATTTTTATGCTTCACTCCTGTTCAGACTAATTGTTTCTTGTAATTTTGGCGCCATTATGCTATTATAAGAGTCCTGAAGACTGAGCCTTGGACGGTTTGCCGAGCAAGCTCGACTGTCTGCGCCAAGAAATTTGCCTTTGGCAAAAAAATACTCAAGGGCATCAGGGGCATATGGTTATCCGGGTTCCATCCGGATGTGGATTGTAACATGAGAGGAGCTGTTAGCTATGCGGTACGAAATATTTGGAGACAACTTACCTGCGGTTACTATTTACTTGGATAAGGGCGAGTCTATTTACACCCAATCAGGCGGCATGATTTGGATGACCTCTGATATTTCCATGGAAACCAACATGAAGGGCGGCCTGATGAAGGGCTTGGGCCGAATGATATCCGGTGATTCGCTGTTTATGGCTACTTACACAGCCATGTCACACGGGCAGGAATTAACGCTGGGTTCGTCCTTTCCCGGGCATATAGCGGCGCTGGATATAACGGGCAATAGTTATATCTGCCAAAAAAGCGCCTTCTTGGGGGCGCAGACTGGCGTGGGACTGAAAGTGACGGTGCCGAAGGGCTTAAAGGCCGGCCTTTTTGGCGGCGAAGGTTTTATAATGCAGAGTGTCAGCGGAACAGGCTATGTTTTTCTGGAATTTGACGGAAGCGTTAAGGAACTGGATTTGGCGCCCGGTGAGAAATTGATAGTGGACACAGGCAACGTGGCTGCATATGAAGAACGGGTTAAATACTCGGCGGAGATGGTAAAGGGCTTTGCCAACGTGCTGTTTGGCGGGGAGGGCCTGTTCCTGACGACGCTGGAAGGCCCGGGGAAAGTTTATTTGCAGACTATGACCATGCCGTCCTTTGTGGAACGGATTGCGCCCTATATCCCGAAAAAAAATAATTAACAGCCTATCCCTTAATAGGCAAAATCAACATTCTTGTCTATTAAGGGATAAGCTCTAAATATTACCTTTTGCAGTAGAGTCATGATATGGTTTTTATTTGAATGAGACAGAAATGAATGTGACAAGGAGTGAAGCGTATGGGCGAAAGACAGGCGTACAAAAATTGGAAGAATATTGACCTGGTCAAAATCGCCGGTAGCTTTAACCAACTTGACGGGAATATCTTTCTCGGTATTGACGGATTTGTTGATGAAGTTTGGCAGATAGTAGAAACTAGGAAAGACATTAAAAACCGCGAGGTTTTCAAAGAAATGGGCAAGTTTGCCAAGGCGGTGCTTGACTGCGGCAAAGGCGGGTTCTCCCACGAAATTGTCAAAAAGCGGCGTTCGTACGGCGGGTTTACCGCAAACACAGGGCAAGCGGTGGGAAGGCTCGGCGGTAATCCCACAATGGTGGGCCTGTTTGGTAAAGACCGCATAGAAGAAGCGTACAAGCCCTTTGCGGATTTATATGAGATTATTTCCGTGGGGAATCCCGCCTTATGCTCGATTTACGAGTTTGAGGACGGCAAAATAATGCTGCCGTATATTGAGGAAATAATGGGTTTGAACTGGGAGCGGTTGACAAAGGCCGCGTCCGAGCAAACTCTTAAAGCCTTGCTTGACAAATGCAGCGTAATCGCGCTGGGTTATTGGTCCTTAACGCCCGCTTTTGACGAGATTGCGGCGAACGTCTGCCGTTTGCTCGGCGACGGCGCGGGCAAGCGTATGTTCTTTGACTTTGCCGACATTCGCAAAAAGGACGGCGCGTCGCTGGACAAAACCCTCAAACTTTTAGCAGAGTTTAACGGAAGTCCGCCGATGACGCTTAGCCTTAATGAACATGAGGCGTCGCTTTTGTTCGCGCGTCTTAAGGTAAAATTTAGTGTAAGCGGAGAAAACCTATGGCTGGATATTGAGGATATTAGAAAGCGTATAGGGCTTGACGAGATAATTGTCCACACGCCCCATTGGGCGGCGGGGGCAAACAGTAAGGAGGGCGGCGCTTTTGCCGAACAGGTTTACTGCGAAAAGCCCGTAATAACGGCGGGCGCGGGTGATAACTTTAACGCGGGTTTTTTAACGGCAAGCTTAACCGGTTTGACTTTGCCCGAAAAATTAGCGGCGGCAAACGCTGTGGCAAGGTTTTATTTGGCAAACGGTCATTCCCCTGACAGAAAAGAACTTGCGGAGGAAATGGGGCGAATGTATGAATCCTTACATGGAAATAGCAGCCAGTTTGCCCGCATTTAAGAATTTTCGCCGGGTTCTTGGCTGTGTCGCTTTAATACGGAAGTTTAACCGATAAGAGTAAACCATAAAAAAATAAGGAGAGAAAACATCGTGTTAGTAACTTTGCGAGAAGTGCTTGACTACGCCGAAAGAAACGGCTGCGCCGTCGGCGCGTTTAACGCTCCGAATCTGGAAAGCCTAAACGCCGCGGTAAGCGCGGCGGAAAAGTATAACGTGCCCGTTATAATAAGCCACGCCCAGTCGCACGAACAGTACAGCCCTCTTGACGTAATCGGCGGCATAATGGTACTCGTGGCGAAAAACGCTGAAACAAACGTATGCGTGCACCTCGACCATTGCGAGGATTTGGACTATATGCGCCGCGCCCTTGAAATAGGCTTTACGGGGGTAATGTACGACGGAAGCGCGTTGTCTTATGAGGAAAACGCCGCCAATACCATAAAGGCGGTTGCTATGGCTAAAAAGTTCGGCGCGGGCGTTGAGGCCGAAATCGGGCAGCTCGCGTCCGGCGAGGGCGGCGGCAAGAATTCGGGCGGTCCCGTATATACCGACCCCGACACGGCGGCCCGATTCGCCGGGGAAACGGGCATTGACGCGCTTGCGCCCAGTTTCGGCACGGCACACGGCATTTATAAATCAAAACCCGTGCTGGACATTAAACGCGTAGCCGTTATCAAGCAAAAGACAGGTTTGCCGCTCGTTATGCACGGCGGCAGCGGCGTAAGCGCGGAGGATTACCGTTCCGCTATAGCGGCCGGTATACGCAAGATTAACTATTACTCGTATATGGCGCGGGAAGGCGTGACGGCGGTAAAGAAAGCGCTTGGCGGAGACGATGTTATATATTACCACGAATTAGCTCTTGCCGCCGAAAAGGCTATGCAAGCGGAGGTGGAAAAGGCTATGGAAGTGTTTTATGGACGAATATTCTGAAACTTATAAAAATCACCCGCCCCATCTATAACCGTATAACCGTTGACTGCTATGCCGAATATATGTATAATTTCATATAAGAAACACTAAGGCGTATTTGAAAATTCTTAAGAGCGCGAAATTTCGGATAAAACCGCTGCAATGGTAGTCGAGTTTGCTCGACGCTTCGCGCTGCGTCGAGCAAGCTCGACTATCGGAATCAAGTTTTCAAACACGTCCTAGCAGCGCTTAGTAAATTTTTCAACGTTTCCATAAATTTAGGAGGGTATTATAAATGGCGGAAAAGAAGAAAGAAATTCTTTTGGAATCCGGGACGAATGAGTTTGAGGTAATGGAGTTTACAATTGCGGGCAGGCGTTTCGGGATAAATGTGGCTAAGGTGATAGAGATAATGGGGCTGGGGCTGTACGAAATAACGCCCATGCCCAATTCCAACCCATTTGTGGAGGGCGTGTTTAAGCCGCGGGAAGAGATAATGACAGTAATAAACCTTGGCGCGTACATGGGGCTTGCGCCGTCAACAAATCCCGAAAAGGACATATTGATTATAACCTCGTTTAACAAGATGCACACCGCTTTTCATGTACATACGGTAGAGGCTATCCACCGGATATCGTGGACAGACATTGAAAAGCCGGACCCAATAATATATGGCGGCGAGGAAGGGCTGGCAACAGGCATAGCGCGTTTTGACAACCGGCTTATTATGATTATAGATTTTGAGAAAATAATCGTGGACATTAACCCCAGGACAGGCATACAGCTTGAGGAAGTCGATAAGCTGGGCGCGCGGCCGATAAGCGGCAAGCCGGTTATGATAGCGGAGGATTCGCCCCTGCTGGAGCGCATGTTAATTGAGGCCCTGGAAAAGTCCGGCTATTCTAATCTAATATGCTGTTCCAACGGCAAGGAAGCCTATGACAAGCTGACGGCTTTTAAGGAAATGGGCGGACCGCTGGAATCCCACGTGTCATGCTTGATTACGGATATAGAAATGCCGCAGATGGACGGCCACAGGCTGGTTAAGCTGGTCAGGGAGGATAATTACTTAAAGAGGCTGCCCGTAGTAATCTTCTCGTCGCTGATAGACCCGGAAATGATGCGGAAAGGCGAACAAATAGGCGCCACGGCGCAGATAAGCAAGCCGGAGATTGGCAAACTTGTGGGTATAGTTGACCAGTGTATTTTATAAAATGAAGGCGCGCAAAATACGCGAGTGGCTGGAAGCCCTGCTCTGGGCGGCAATTATATGCGCGGCGCTTTATTTTGTGTTTTGGCCGGTAAAAATAGAGGGCCAATCTATGCGTGAGAACTACCTGCCCGGAGACTATGTCATGGTTTCCAGGCTTATGGTTATGGCGGGGCGCTTTTCCCGGGGAGACGCGCTGTTAAGCGCTATGCCCTACGGAGACGCGCGGGTTATAAAGCGGCTGATTGGCCTTCCCGGCGAGCGAGTGCAGATTAAGGACGGCCAGGTTTTGTTAAATGGGCAGGTTTTGCGGGAGGATTATGCGACGGGTTATACATCCGGGTCGGTTGATATACTGCTGGGCGAGGATGAATATTTTTTGATGGGCGACAACCGCGCGGTAAGTGTGGACAGCCGCGCGGCCGGCGCCTTTAACAGGGCTTTGCTGCAGGGCAAAGTGATTGCGAGAATAGGCTTTGGCATATAATGCTAAGGCGTGTTTGAAAATTCCTTAAAGCGCGAAATTTCGAATAAAACCTCGGCAATGATAGTCGAGCTTGCTCGACGCTTCGCGCTGCGTCGGGCAAGCTCGACTATCGGAATCCAGTTTTCAGACACACCCTAACAGGGAACATTTTCAAATTCGTCAAGGCATCCGCCTGCCGCCTGCAGTATGGCGTCTAGGCTGGAGAGGGCGCGACGCTGGCAGGATTCTATTGTTTTAAGTTCATTGTACACAAAGGCGAAATCCGCGTTTTTATGTAGCAACTCTCTTTTAACTTCGCTAAGGCCCTTCCGGCTGTCGATGGTTTGAAGCGAGGCGCGCAGCGCTTCTTCATGGTCCTTGCTTACGGAAACAAAGCTGGCAAAGGTGTTTATTTGCGTGTCGTTCAGCGCGGCCCTGACTTGCGCGAAGCCTTCCATCGCGCTGTACACGCCGCGGACAGCCTTGTTTTTTTCCACAAGCATGGAAGTTATTTTGCGGGTATTATCCTCTATATTCGCCAGCGTGCTGTAGATTTGTTCTGCGTAATGCTTGACGCATTTTATTACATAAATCGCGTTTCTTGGTTTTTCCTCATATTCATCATAGTCAGCTCTTACTTGCGCGGATGTTGACATTAAAGAAACCACAAGCAATCCCCCGATAATAGTTTTCATAAAAATGAGCTCCTTTCTTTCGTACTTGATTGTATACTATAATGCACGCTGAATATGGCGAATTTGTGAAGTATAGATTAAAAATTTATTAGACTGGTTTCGCGGAAAGAAAGAGGGCGTCGGTATGGTAGATTTGCGGCAAAAGGCCGCGCTAATAGTCGAAATTTTAGACGAGTGTTATCCTATGGAGGAAGAGTGCTACCTGCGCTACGGCGAGCCTTATGAACTGCTGTTCGCCACAATTTTAAGCGCCCAGTGCACGGACGAACGCGTAAACATGGTTACAGAGGTCCTTTTCAAAAAATATCCCACGCTTACGGCCTTCGCCCAGGCGCGGCAGGATGAATTGGAGGAGGACGTCCGCCCCACCGGCTTTTATCACAGCAAGGCGCGCAATATTATACTGTCCGCGCGGCAGCTGCTGCTGGACGGAGGCGAAGTACCTTCGGATATTGAACGGCTGACAGCTCTGCCCGGCGTGGGCAGAAAAACCGCAAACGTGGTGCGGGGCCATATTTTCAGAATACCTAGTATAGTAGTTGACACACATGTGAAGCGGGTTTCCAAAAAATTAGGTCTTACGGCATGGGACGACCCTCAGAAAGTAGAGCGCGATTTAATGGAAGTACTTCCGCAGGAACACTGGATACGCTATAACCTGCAGATAATCGCCCACGGCAGAAAGGTCTGCCGCGCGCGCGGGCCAAACTGCGCGGCCTGCTGCTTTGCGGCGCTGTGTGTGGGCATAAAGCGCTGAAGTAAAAAAATCATAAACCCGTGGCCTATATATTCTTTACAGATTGCGCCGCGGGTTCTTTTTGATGTTTAGCTGCGAGTGATAGCCCGCGGATTTTTTGCCGGGTTCGGCTTCTGAGTCGGAGGGGGCCGCGTTTTTCTCGGGTTCGGGCGCTTCGGGCGCTCTGCCTGGGACGCGCGGGGCGGACTGGCTTTCGCATCTTGCGCACAGGCGTCCCGAACGGATGGCTCTGCCGCATTTTTCGCAGGAAAAGAACTTCGACGCGCCGCCTTCCGGTTGGTTTGAAATTATTAAAGTGCCGTTCTTAATATACTTTGTTATTGTGCGAAAGGACAGCCCAGTTTTTTCACACAGCTCGAAGGAACCAATGTTTGGGTTTTCATGTATGATTTGTATTATTTTTAAATAAATCGGATCTCGAATTGGCATATGCGTCTCCTGTCGTTTTTATAAAACGTTACTACGATGCGGCGGATATGTCAACTGCTTTATGTGATTTTACTTCCCGCTACTTTAAATTCAAAGATGATACTATATTCCAAGTGTTGATTATATTGCAAAAAGTTTTTTTGCATAATTATGCGTTTTATTCGTGTCCATTCGTGGTTTTGTTTTATTGAAAAAGGGCTTCGCGGATTGTTCGCGAAGCCCATGCCTATATTAGGCTATTGATAAATGCTTACGGATTTTGCGGTTTCGTTCCACACTACATTGGCTTCAAGGGTTTCGGCAACATACCGCACGGGAACAAAGGACCTGTCGTTCTGCACTTCCAAGGCGCCCATACCACCCGGTAGCTGCTGCCCCAAGGTAAGCCTGATCAGCAAGCTGCCGTTCCTGCTTATTTGCATTGTGCGTGTCGCGTCGTTCCAGGCTACGTCCGCTCCAAGGGACTCGGATATGGCGCGCAGGGGCACCATGGTCCTGCCGTCGGCCGAGATATACGGCGCGGCCTCGTTGGTGAGGGTGGAGCCGTTCCTTGTATAATCACGGCTGCCAATAGTAAACAACAACTTGGATATATTGTCGCTTAATATTATTCCGTAAATTCCGCTTTCGTAGGCCCAGAAGTAAAAGGTCTTGCCGTCCGGCGACAATTCGCCGCCAAGCTGCCGGTAGGCCGATATACCGCCGGTGTAGTACACGCCCGTAAGGGACGCCAGCTGCTCCGCCGTGAAGTCCTTCGTGTTTATGGCCAGCATGATGGGCCATACGCTCCGCGGAACAAGGTTGTCGTCTATCCTTATTTCCAGCGTGTAAATCTTCTTAAGGAGACTACTGTTAACTGTGCTGAGGTTAAGGAGACGGCTTGCCATTAAGTTGTCCGGGTTATTGCTGACCGGTGTCAGTTTAATGGAAATCGCAGAGTTTTCGTTAACGTTCCATCCGTCCAAAACCCTTGTGGGAATGGAAAGCGTAAAGAAACTGCTCTTTATATCCAGAGGTTTGCCGGTCTTCTTAATTTTAAGCAGGGAATCCCCTGTAAAATACGCGCCTATACGTCCAGGCGGTATGACAAACTCTATCGTCTTCGCCCCGCTGCTGATAGCTCTGCTGATAGCAAAACTCGTCGTCGCCGAAGGAGCCATCGGGTCTATCGGCGTAGGCGTGGGCGCGGGCGTCGAGGAGGACGAACCGCTGCTGCTGCTGGAGCTGGAACCGCTGCCGGAGGAGCTTCCGCTGGGCGGAGTCGGTGTTGGCGTAGGCGGCACGGGCGTTACCGTAGGAGTCGGTTCCTCTGGTTCCGTTGGGGTGGAGGGACCGGATTGCTGCCGCCACTGGGCGTAAACGGTTATATCCGCTGTTACGGGGGTGTTGGCTGTAAAACTTCCCCCTGCCGCCGTATTCCAGCCCGTGAACGTATAACCGCTCCTGGTTGGGTTAGGGGCAGGAAGCGCGGCGTATTTGACGGGAGGCGTTACCTTAACTGTACGCGTGGTTGCGCCGTCGTCGAAGGCGCCGCCGCTGGCGTCAAAGGTTACGGTATAGGCGGAGCGTATGGTTACGATCGCGGTGCCGAATTGCGAGGCGTCCTCCACAGATGTGGCTGTTACCGTAAGCGTGGACGCTGTTTCCGAAAGACCAACCGTAAGCGCGCCGCCGGAGGTTGTTATCTGGCTGTCGCTTCCTCCTGTTACGTCCCAGGTTACTTCTTGGGACGGATTACCGGTTCCGCTGACCTTGGCGCTGAACGTGAACGTGTCGCCAGGTGAAAGCACTTTTTCATCAGGGGTTACAGTGACTCCGGTCACGGACGACGAAACGGGAGCGCCTATTGTTACCGTCGCTGTGGCGGTTTGTTGGGTGGCGCCTGAACCATAGATGGCTGTAATTGTCAATACTGTCCCGTCTGGTATGCCCGCGGGTATATCCAATACGCCGTACTCGTCTATTACAGCGCCGTCAAACCCTGACACTGACCATGTTACATCCTGGGAAGGTTTGCCGCTGCCTGTCAACTCGGGGCTGAAGCCATACCTTATTCCGTCATTAAGCGTCACTGTCGGTGGGATTATTTCTAAACTGGTCACCGTAACGGGTTCTTCCTCGTACACCGCCTCAAGGGTGACGGCGTTGTTGGGCATGGTAAAGCTCAACGGATCAGACGTGGATTGCGCCTGCGTTAAGGTCAAGCCTGTGGCAGTCCAGTTCTTAAACCGCATCTCGGCCAAGGGCGGGTCGGCTGTAACGGTCACGGTCTCGCCGACTTCGTAAGTTCCGGACCCTGTGCCGTTTATTACGGTTACAGCGTAACTGGGCTTGGGGTCTACTGTAAAGCTGACAGTAAAGGTTTTAGGCGTAATATTAGTACCGGCGACCTCTACCGTGGCAATGTACGTGCCTGGATCAAGGCCGGACTTAGGCGCAACCGTAAAGGTTGTCGTGCCGGTGGCAATAAGTGAGGTGCTGCCCAAACCTGTGATTATTTCAAACTTGTCGTTATCAGTACCGGTCAGCTGGACGGTAAGGCCTTCGGCAGGCTGGTTACCCACGTTTCTGACGGTTACGCTTAACGGTGTCAGTGCACCGTAGCCTTCTGTCGCGTTGGGGAAGATATACGGCCCTGTTTGGCTTAGGGTTATGCCGTAGGCCGGTGTGGCAGTTACCATAAAGTCAACGTCGAAACTTTTGCTTATGTTGCCTGCTGTTGACGTTCCTGCCACGGTTACTGTTGCCGTGTAACCTTGGGCGTTAACAGCGAGACCGTTCTTAGGAATTACGGTAAATGTTGTCGAATATCCGCCGTTAAGCGTGGTTTTCCCTGGCTGCGTAACGATAAAGCTGTTAGGGTCTCTGCCTGACAACACGACGTTCAGTCCGGTAATCTGCAAGTCGCCTATGTTTTCTATCATTACTTCCAATGGTTCCACAATATAATCCGCTAAAGTAACAGTACCAAAATCGTGCACATTATTAACATGAAGGATGAACTCTAGCATTGTTGTTCCAAGAGACGCTCGTACCGTAACCTTAACCTCAAACCTTGCGGACGCCCCGTTGTTTCCTGTTACTATTACCGTGTCAGTGTATTGGCCAACAGAAAGACCGGCTTTTGGCTGAACAGTAAAAGTCGTTGTGTCTGACACACTGGACAAGTTATTCTTACCAAGGGTTGATATTTCAAAATTGGTTGCGTCTTGCAGCCTGGCTTGCAACCCTGTAACAGGCATGTTGCCTGAATTGCGGATTGTGACGGTCTGTGCGTCCACGGCAGTATAACCAGCCGCGAGATCCTGGAACGCAAATGTGCCGCTCTCGCTGAGGATTATGCTATAGGTGGGCACTGATGCGGTTGTAGTCACCGCTTTAATATTAACATTAGCGGCAGATGAGACGCCAATATCCTCCCAAGAACCTATCCCTGAGTAAGAGATGAAACTTTCACCGGCACTGGCAGTGGATGTAAAACCATTGCTTATTTCGAGAGGCAGCCATGCATTACCTGACGGAACGGAATATTTAATGATAACGGCAAAATTCGGGCCTGTTATAGTCACAGGGGTGAAATCCAGCGTGTACCATCCCGGATTCGTGAATGTTCTTTCGCTGACGACACGCGTCGCGGTGGTCACATTCAGCGAGGTTGCATTCGTGTAATTTGGCACTACATATACGTCTACAGTGTAATTTGCCCCTTCAATAAATGTTTTAACGCTCCCAAGGTGTTCATTCGCCGATGACACGGTGAAAACATTAGCGGCAAAAGCAATGTGGGAATCATAAGAGTTAAAGGCACCGACCCCATGCGGATCATGCTCATACACTGTTTGTTCAGTATAATCCACAACGGTGTCAACAACATAAGCGCTTAATGTGGTGTTCGAGTCCTCGTACGAAATCCAAAAATAGCCGCCATCGCCCCAGCTGGTGCCCCAGCTGTTTTTGACAAGCCATGCCCCGTTTCTGGAAGGCTGATGTGCACTGTTGAAGTTTGTACTGGGGAAATTATCATCCCAGCCAACCAGGGTTATGCCGTGGTTTGTGCCCGCTGCCCCGCCGTTATAATAGTACGCGTTGTTGGTGCTGTTAAAATAGGCCGCGCTGCTCCCACCGCTCACAGCGGCGCTTCCGTCCCACAGCATGGAACACCCTACCGCGCCGTAATTAAGTATTGCTCTTTTAATTACGTCTGCCGAGGGTTTAGCATCATTATCGGACAAATAGATAATGTCTTTTACAGTGTAAGACGGAGTCTTACCTTCTGTAATGGTTAAGTCGCGTTTCTCCAGTAATCCCGATGGAAATTTGTCACTCTCTTCCGTAACAGCGCCTTGCAGCTTGCCGCGCATTAAATACGCCGCCGCCATGGAGCGGTGGCCGCCTCCGTCAATGTGCCTGACAAACCCATAATCAAGAGGGACATGCTCTTGACTTGTAGCGTAAGCCATGTGGGCTTCCGAAAGGTCAATAGTCGTTGACGCCCCATTTTTTATCATGTTGGCTTCCGCGGCCGCGTACATAGCGAAAGTCCAGCACACGCCATTAGGCCCCTGATCTTGCACACGGGATTGCTGGCTTCTGCCGTCGTAGAGGGTGTCGCCAGGAGCGGCGCGCAGCAATCCCGTAACAGGCGTGGGATACGTCAGCTTAAACGGCTCTGGGATAATACCCGGCACAAAAACATGTTCCCCGCCGGACGTCTCGGCAAAAGCTACGCCCGGCACAGCCGCGATTAACACGGCAAGCGACAGGAGAAGTGTAATGATGCGCCTTGCGGTTCGTTTTTTCATAATTTCAATTCACATCTGGGTGGGAACCAGATAACCTTAATGCTTGCGCAGCAAGGTCCGTTGTTAATAAAACTAAAACGCCCTGCCGCTAACATAGCAAGAACCGAGCGCTCCAAGCCCCACCTGAATTTTGGAACACCCAAAAATAAAAAGTGGAACGTTTAATGTCCGCGTGAAGCCGGTGAAAACGTAAATGCCATAGGCTGAACCTTGGACAGACGACGCGCAGCAACCCGGAGCCGTCAAAAGGCGTTAAACTTTTCGGCTCCCTTTGCGCCTTGCGCGCACAGCAAGGCGGGACGTAACCGCCGCCTGAACGCAAAACATGCCCCCCCCCCCCCCGCAAAAAATTCGTGGGGGAGAGGCATGCTTTAACCGCCGCCTAACAACCATTTATGTAATCGCGCAACCCTGTATCTTGTTGACCCTTCACGCATAATAAATATAAACGATATGGTTGCTATTGTCAAGTGCTGGTGCTATTATTTGATACTTACTATAAATAATTTTTTTTAACAAACCGATATTCTTATAGTATCAGTTTATGAAGGCGGAGGTTTCGCCTGGGGCCGAAATGTCCGGCGGAACCGGAACATCCGGCGGGGCCGGAACGTCCGCCTGGGACCGAAACATCCGGCGGGGCCGAAACGTCCGCCTGGGACCGGAACGTCCGGCGGGTAAACGGATAGGCAAGCGCGCAAATAATTATTCGGGAGGGTACCGCAATGGGAACATATTCGACTACAATGCGTTATACCGGGTTGTCAGGCATTGATACCGAATCTATGGTACAACAGCTTATGAAGGCCGAAAGCATGAAGTACGACAAGCTGTACCGCCAGCGGCAGCTGGTGGAATGGAAACAGGAAGCGTACCATGACGTGGCGAATACGATGAAGACGTTCTCCGCCACGTTTCTTCAAATGACCAACTTGACAAGCAATATCCGCGCCGTGTCGTCCTTTAATAAGTTTAATACTTCGGCTAAAATCGGCGACAAGGACTCCGCGGCAGTAAAGGTAACAGCCTCCAAGGCGGGCGAGGTTAAACTTCTGGTTAAGCGGCTGGCCGCGGCCGAAGCCTACGAGACAAACCGCGTGGCGGTTTCGGCCAGGGGAGAGGAGACGTTTTCCTGGGCGTCGCTGAACTTTGGCGACTCTATAACCATTCGTCTGGATAACGGCTCGGATAAGACCATTACGATGGACCAGCTGCCGTTCGCCACCGAGGCCGAGTTTACGGATTGGTTTAACGGCAAACTTGAAGCGGCGTTCGGCACGGAACCCTTATTAAACACACAAGGTTCTCAGCCGTCTCAGCCGCCTTCAAAAGTCCAGGCGGCGATAAAGGACGGCAAGCTGGACATCTCCGCCGTTAATGTGGGCCATACGATTACCGTGGTAAACAACAGCGGCTCCGCGAACAAGTTCGGGTTTGCCGCGGGTTCCACAACCAGCAAGCTGCAGGCGTCCACTCTGGCCGACCTGGGCTTCACCGGCGGGGGCACGCTTAAGGTAAACGGCGAGGATATTATCTTTGACGCGAATATGTCTGCAGATAATTTTCTTTCGAAGCTCAACACTGTGTCCGGTGTGTCCGCCTCGTATGACTCGAAAAAGGAAGTGTATGTCCTGAAATCCACAGGCACGGGCGTTGAAAACGCTATCGCCTTTGCCGGGGATATGGGCGCCTTTGGCGCTTCTACTTTTACAAAAGTTTCTGATGCCCAGGACGCGTTAATAGAATTGGACGGCGTAGAAATCTCCCGTTCCACAAACAAATTTACCGTCGACGGCCTGAGCTTGGAACTGCTGGCGACTACCGAAACATCCGCGGGTTCGGGCGTTTATGACACAATTTCCATAAAAGCCGAGGCAAACGTAGACGACACGTTAAACCTAATTAAAAAGTTTGTGGAAGAATACAACTCCATGTTGGAGAAACTTAACACCCAGTACAACACCAGCCGGGCCAAAAGTTCCAGCTACACAAAGTACGAGCCTCTTACAAGCGACGAAAAAGCCGCTATGACGGAGAAGGAAGTGGAACTGTGGGAAGCCAAGGCCAAGGAGGGTATGCTGTACCGTGACGAGATTGTGAACAGCGTTATATCTTCCATGCGTTCCATGCTGTACGAACCCGTGACCCTTTCTGACGGCAAGAAGATAAGCCTGTGGGAATTGGGCATAACGACGTCCAGTTCCAGGGGCAACGAGGCGGGCAAGCTGGTTATAGACGAAACCAAGCTGCGCAGCGCGCTTACAGACCGCGCCGAGGACGTTACCCAATTGTTTACCAAGTCCTCGGACAAATACTCCTACAGCAGCACCACCAAAAAGGATTACTACAACCTCCTGAGGGACGAGGGGCTTGGCGACCGGCTTTATCATATTATAGAAAACGCCACAAGTTCGTCAGGCACAATAAGCCTGCGGGCCGGCGTCTCAAAGACGGACTACAATAGTGTGCTGGCGAAGCAGCTTACGGATATTGACACCAGTATCACCGACGCTATAAATAAGCTGACGGCCAAGGAAGAACAATATTATTTAATGTTTTCCAAAATGGAGGCGGCTATTTCGCAAAACAGCGCTATGATGTCCCAAATGCAGTCTCTGCTGGGCATTGCGTAACATGGCGGAGCGCAACGCGGCGGATTTGTTCCGCCAAAAGAGGGATTATTTTAAACAAATATTGGAGTCCATGCAGGGGTTCCGCTATTCCACCATAGAGGAAGGCGTGGAACAATATGTTTCCATGGTAAACACCAATGCCGAAATTTTTGATAAGATACGAAGTATAGACGTCTATCTGGAGCAGCGGAATCAGGACGACCCCGCAAAAATTGGGGACGCCGCGCTTAGCACGGAGGTTGAGCGCCTCGTCCTTGAGATAAAGGAGATAGCCGAGCGCATAATAGCCCGTGACACGGAGAACAAAACCCTTGTCAGCGCTATTATGGACGGCATCCGCAGCGGCATTAAAGGTGTAAACGACGGACGGAACCTAAGCGCCGGATACTCCGGCGTTGGGCCCGAGCCCAGTTACTTTGACAAAAAGAAATGAGGCGGCTGCGCGTCAGAATTCTGCCGTCAAATATAAAAGGAGGTCTATTAAAATGGAATTTGATAGTCTTGCGAGAATAGCCAATATCAATATAGGTAACCTTAACGGCAGCGGTGTTAACAGTGATTACAATAGTACCCAGGCCACCCCTCAAGGCGGGTGGATAAGCAAGCGCGACGAAGGCTATACCCAGACTGGCGGGCGGACGGAGACGCCCGCCGCTCCCGCGCAGGACATTAAACCGCTGCAGTTTTCCGGCACGTCGGCTAAACGGGACTTTAGAGCCGGCGACGAGGAGTTTAAGGCCGTAGTGGACGAGCGGGTAGTGTCTGAAGTGGACATAGCCCGCGAGATACACGAGGCCAACAAGCAGCTGCGGGAAATGTTCCGTGAATTCAAGTACAGTATCCACAAGCCCACAAACACCGTTATAGTAAAAGTAATTAATTCAGGCACAAACGAAGTCATTAGAGAAATACCGCCGGAGAAGTCCCTGGACGCTCTTGCTAAGATGTGGGAGCTGCACGGCCTGCTGCTGGATAAAAAACTTTGAAACATTTGCACACGGCGTAACGCAACGGGGCGGCGGCTTATATAATGGGCGGCCGCCCCGTTGCGTCGCCGTGTAATACGGCACAATACTCTTTGTTTACGGCAAGTTTTGTGATAATATATATCATCAAAAATATTAAGGGGCGAATCTATGACAGAACTGCTGTTGTGCGTATCGCAGGAGGAGCGGAGAGTTCCTTTTAAATTTAAGATGACAGGGATAAACGTCTATACCTTTGAGGAGGCGCTGTATCATTTTTATCAATATTGGAAACAGTCGATAGACGAAATTGTGTCTGACGAATTTATAACATGGGTAAACGACGCCTTGGGGCTGACATACCTGGCGGCGAAGATAAAGCGGCTGGTAAACGTAAGCGCTTTAACGGAGCGCGTCACATCCTTTCTTATGCTTACGGATTATTTTGACGGGCAGAGCATGTCGGCGCTGCGGGAACAGGTGGAAAACTGGGAAACGCGGCTGGAATGGGAGCGCTTAAAAGACAAGGGCGATTATTTAATGAAGCAGGGCGACCCTGGCTGGGCAAGTCTGTATTACAAAAAGGCCCTGGCTTTTTCAAAAAACTCCGGCGGGGCCGGCAGTTCAAGGATTTTAAATAATCTTGGCATAGCCATGATGCAGATGTCGCTGTTTGACGACGCAACGGAGTATCTAGAACAGGCGGCGGCGCTTGACCCAAGCAGCATCCAACTGGCTTTAAACCTGGCGGAGGCGGCGGTGTTCGCGCGCGACTTTGACAAGGCCGCGCGGGTTCTTAAGCGTGTGGAAAGTGTTGAAAGCGGCAGCCCCGACATACCATACCTGCGCGGTGAGCTTAATTTGGCGGCGGGGGACATCCGAAGCTCTATAGAATATTTTGAACGCGCGCTGAAGATAAACCCCGACCCCCATTACATTTACCGCCTGGCCGACGTATATGTCAAACTGCGTCAGTACGAGCGGGCGCTGGAGACTTTGAAACGGGTGACCGAGAATGATAAAGTGCTGCTGAAGCAGGCCGAGGTATATGTAATGAGCAACAACGTACCGGCGGCTATACGCTGTATCGAGCGGGCGCTGATAAGCCGCGGCGGGTCGGTGGAACTGTGGGTGCGCCTGGCGATGTACCATAGGCTGGACTACGACATAGAGCGCGCTAACAGCGCCATAGTTAAGGCCCTGTCGCTGGACCCGGAAAACGACATGGCGCGGCTGGAAAACGCGCGGATAAAAAAGGCCATGGGCAGGACGAAGGAGTATCAGTCTACCTTGCATCAGGTGCTGCTTGGCATGAAGAAAAAATACAGGGAAACAACCGTATGAAAACACTGGCGTGTTTGAAAATTCCTAAAGGCGCGGAATTTC
>JAISYE010000202.1 GCA_031297485.1 Clostridiales bacterium | reverse complement strand
GTAACCTCTGGCAATATACTAAAGGCACACAAATAAACAAGAATCTTAGCATCACAATACAGGACTTAAAAAAAATTCGTACTTGACAAAAAATAAATTTAATCGATTAACTTAATATTTTAATATTATACGCTATCAGAAAAAGCATGTCAATACTATTATTCAAGAGAAACACGTCCAATTTTTACCGAATATTGATTTGTTGGGTTGATTTTAAGTCTTAAGTTTACACATATAAGTGCAGAGTCTCCAGAAGTTTTTTAGCAAAAAAACAACACGCCAACGATGACGGGTAGAAACGCCGAAACATCATCGTTGACGTGTTTTATTTAACAGGTATTTCACCAGCGCGCTTTTATCGTCACCGCTTTTACATCAGTGAAGGCGCTGCCATTGTAACATAAGGATGCCGGGGAACAGAGCGTGGCCCGGCATTACTTACACACATATGACCTACTGCTGCACCGGCGCGTAAGGGATACGCACCGACACGCCGTCTTCGGCGAGTTTATATTCCGTGCCTTGCAGGTACTCGTTTTTAAGCGCGGCGTTTGTTGCGATAGCCACAATGGCCTTGCCCATAGCGTCGCCGTCCTGCTTTACAGTGGCGGCCATTTTGCCCGTGTTAATGGCTTCAAGGCCTGCGTCTGTGGCGTCCACGCCAATAACAGGAATCCATTGTTCGGAGTCCGGGCCCGTGTTGAATCCGATGGAGTTAAGCGCGGCGATTACGCCCAGGGCCATATCGTCGTTATTGGCGAACACGGCCTCAATATCGTCGTGGGCGGCCAGCACGGCTTCCATTTGACTTTGGGCCTGGTCTGTCATCCAATTAGCGACCAGAGGCTCCCCGTTTACGTTATCAAGCCGCAGGCCGCGCGCTTCCGCCTGAGACTGGGCGTAGGACGTGCGGGCTTCGGCTTCCGGGTTGCCGGGCTCGCCCTTGAATACGGCAAATTGCACAATACCATCCTCGTTCCTGTCATAATCCGGGTTTTTCTCCCACAGGTCCGCCAGAAGGTCGCCCTGCATTACTCCCGCTTCAGAAGCCGTGGTGCCGATAAAGATGCCGCTGCACGACTCAATAACGGATTTAGCCGGCTCACGGTTAAAGAACACGGCCGGGATTCCGGCCTCCACGGCTTTATCCGCCAAGCCTTGGGCGGAGCCCGCGTCAACCGCGTTAATCACCAGCACGTCCACGCCTTTTTGGATCAGCACGTCCAGCTGGTCGTTCTGTTTCGCCTGGTCGCCCTGGCCGTCCTGCATGTCCAGCGCAATCGCGGTTGGGGATTCGGCGGCGTATTTCTCAATAGCGGCCCGCACTGTGGAGATATAGGTATCGTCATACTTATAGATGAGTACGCCGAAGGTGACGCCGTCTGAGCTGCCGCCTGAACCGCCGCCGCTGTTAACGCATGCCGCCGTGCCAATCAGCACGGCCAGCGTCAGCGCCAAGGTCAGCAGCCTTGTCATGCGCCGCGCTGTTGTTGCTTTTACTTTCATGCACATTTCCTCCTGGAATTTAATTTGCAGCTTAACGCTGTTTATTATGCTTAACAAAAAATATTATATCACGCGTGAGTGGTATGTCAATGGCATTATTAACAGCACCGGCGCAAGACGCAACACACAAAACTTGGGCCGCTGCTCCTCATGGACACTTCACCGTTAGGGGCCTAACGATGGTTTGTTCGTTGGCCCCTAACCCCGCTGGGGACAAGCCCCCATACGATACACGCAATATCGTAGGGGCGGGGTCAGCCCGCCCGATGGCAATCCGCCCGTATGGGGCAGAGCCTCTGACGGTGAAGTGTCCGTTGGTTTTAGTGTTTTGACCTCTTAATAGACACATCGCATCTGCATATAATGTCAACTCAACACAAATTATCATGACGTTTATTGCGGAGTTAAACTCTGCGTTAGAACCTTCCCCAACATTAAGTCCGCGCGCAAATAGTTACCTGGGCGTAAGTAAGCCGGGAATAGAACTTGCCAGGTCCACCATGTATTCCTCCAGCGTCGAGAGCATAAACGGCCCGAAAATAATCAGGGCGGACAGTACGGCTAAAATTTTAGGGATAAAGGCCAAAGTAGGCTCGTTAATAGACGTAACTGTCTGAAAAATACTGACAAGCACCCCCACCACAAGTCCCATAAGCACGGGCGGTGCGGAAACAAGCAGAATTGTCAAAAGCCCGCGCTGCATTATAGTAATAACAGTATCCTGTGTCATTCACTTTCCCCCCTATGTCACGGCGACCTGAAGGTTTGAATAATGCTTGAAATAACCAAGCTCCAGCCGTCGGCCAGTACAAACAGCAAAATTTTAAACGGAAGCGAGATCATGGCGGGCGGCAGCATCATCATGCCCATTGCCATAAGAACCGAGGCCACGACCATGTCGATAACGACAAAGGGCAGGTACAGCAGGAAGCCGATTTTAAACCCCAGCGTCAGTTCCGTAAGCATGTATGCCGGAATAAGCACACGGTTGGGTATTTCCTCGTTAGAGGCATAGGTCTCGCCGTTCAGCTGTAAAAAAAGCGCCATATCCTTGTCCTCCACCTGGCTGAACATGTATTCCCGCAGAGGGGACATCGCGCGCTCTATGGCCGCCTCCTGCGCCAGCTGGCCGTTGGCGTAGGGCTGCAGCGCGTTTTCGTTAATATCCGTAAGTATCGGGCCCATAAGGAACATGGTAATAAACAGCGCCAGCCCTACCAGTACTTGATTGGGCGGCATCTGCTGGGTGCCCAGCGCCGAACGCAGGAAGTGCAGGGAAATGATGATGCGGGTAAAGCTGGTCATCATAACAAGCAGCGAAGGCGCCAGTGAAATAACCGCCAGCAGGAAAACAAGCTGCAGGGTCGCGGAAACAGCTTGCGGGTCGTCCGTGGCGCTTATGCTCACGTCTACGCCGGGCAGCACGGCGGCGGAAACCGGCAGCGCGCCCAGCGCGAAAACAACGGCCAGCCCCACCGCCAAAGACAGCGCGATTTTTACTGAATGGCGCAACTTCATCATTCCTTTAATTTTGGCTTAATCAGTTTCTGTAAATACTCCTTCAAGGGTATGGGGTTCATCACGCCGGGGCTATCGCCCAGGTCCTCGGGGTTAAGCTCGGACAAAAAGACCAGCCTGTCCTTTGAGGACCCCAGCAGAAAATATCGTTCGCCCACGCGGGCAATAAGCAGCATGTTTTGAAAGCCCGCGGACACGCTCTCTATAATCTGCATATTGGCCGCCCTGCCCCGCGCAAACCTGGCCCGGGCCAGCCACTTGGCCGAAAAATACGCCAGGGCTAGTACAACGCCGAATATAACGACATAGAAAAAAAACTGGCCCAGCAGCATTAAATTGGTAGGCCAGATCCCGCTAGAGTCCTGCGTCCCCACAGGACTCTGTGATAATAATGTAAAATACATAGGCGTTACCCTATAACTTTTTGCACGGCTTCCAAAACCCTGTCGTGCTGGAACGGCTTGACTATAAAGTCCTTCGCCCCGGCCTGTATGGATTCTATAACCATTGTCTGCTGGCCCATGGCCGAACACATTATAATGGTCGCGTTGCTGTCCACCGCCTTTATGCCCTTTGCCGCAGATATGCCGTCCATTTCAGGCATGGTTATGTCCAAAATAACCAAGGCCGGCCGCAGCTCCTTGTACTTCTCTATGGCCTTTATGCCGTTCTCCGCTTCGCCTATTACGTTGTAGCCGTTTTTTGTCAAAATGTCCCTAAGCATCATTCGCATAAAGGCGGCGTCGTCTACCAGCAATATAGTCTTATCAGCCATTAAAAAACCCTCCTAGAAAATTTATATTCTGTGCTCAGCGCTAATAATATCAGTAATTCTGATACCGAAGTTTTCGTCAATAACAACAACTTCACCTTTAGCGACAAATTTCCCGTTTACCAAAATGTCAATAGGTTCGCCGGCCAGTTTATCCAACTCCACAATAGTACCGGCGGAAAATTCCAGTATATCGCGTATTTTCCGTTTGGTTCTCCCCAGTTCCACCGTAACCTCCAAGGGAACATCCATAATAATGCTGATATTCTCTTTTTGCTGTGTAAGCTCGTTCAGGTTAAAATCCTGAAACTTAGCGGGCTGCACGTCCACATTGGTAGACACCAGCGGTCTCTTAGGCGGCTCATAATGAGGAACAGGCGCGGCGGCGGCTGGGGAAGCAACCGGCGCGGGGGCTGTGTGAGGCGGCGTAAGCCGCGGGCTTTCCGCCGGACCTTTTAACCCGGCCTGAAGCGTTTCAACCATATCTATAGCGAACTCAACCGGTAAAACTTGTATTATCTCACTATCTATCAAGGTACCTATCTCCATTCGAAATAAAATACAAGCGATTACTTCATTATTTTCAAAACCAAGGGTCTCCAAGAAATCCTCTTTATTAAAGTCCAAAACAACAGCTTTTGGCACATCTATGTCTATCTTCATTTTCATCATTGAGGACAACGAAGTGGAGGCCGAGCCTACCATTTGGTTCATGGCCTCGCCGATAGCGCTCAGGTCTATTTCGGTAAGTTCGCCGTCCTCCGGAACAATGCCGTTGCCGCCTACCATAAGGTTTGAAATAATACGCACGTCATGCTCTTTTAACACCAGCACGTTAAAGCCTTGAAGGCCCTCCTTGTAGTCCACCCTTATGCCGACGCAGGGCCTGGTATAAGACTTGGACAGGTCGGCCCACGTCTTGACCGTAACCTTCGGCGTTGTTATTAAAACCCTTTGGCCAAGCAGGGCAAACAGCGTCGTCGCGGCAGTGCCCATGCCTATATTGCCTATTTCCCCCAAACAGTCCTTTTGTACACCTGTCAGCTTCGAATCCAAACCGGAATCTTCGGAGACGCCCTCAACTTGGGCGTTAATCCCAAACGGTTCGGACTCTGGCACGGCCGGGCCTCCGGACTTGTCGTCAATATCATCGCTGCTGCCCAGCAAAGCGTTAATTTCGTCCTGCGAAAGCATATCGCCCATGCCGCTATTCCTCCTTGCTTACCAAAGATGTGATTTGCAGGGCGTTCCTGCCTTTATAAACGCCGGGCTTACCACGAAATTTTAAAAGATTGCCCGCCATAACGTCAAAGTCCGAGGTTATAGACGAATCAAGCGGAATTACGTCGCCAACCTGCAAGTAAACAAAATCGCTGACCATAATATTGGTCTTGCCAACTATAACCGAAACGGGTATAACCGCCTTTTCCAACTGTATTTCCAAATCTCCCCGAGATTCGTGTGAGGTTTCCTCCTCGTTTCTGACGAACAGGAACTTTGTGTTTATTTGGTTCATTATAGGCTCCAGAACAAGATGAGGGATACAAAAATTCATCAGGCCCTCTGAACTGCCTATTTTAATATTAAGCGTCACAAGCACGCAGGTGTCGTTGGGCGATATTATCTGTCCAAACTGGGAATTAGTTTCTATGCGCTGCAGTTTGGCCCGCAGCCGCACAATATTCTCCCAGGGTTCCTCCAGATAATTTAACAACTGCGTTATTACTCTGTCAAGCAAAATAGTCTCAATTTCCGAGAAGTCGCGCAGACGTCTCAGACCCAAGCCCGGCCCGCCCAGAATTCTATCTATAATAGAATAACCTATGTTGGACGACAATTCAAGTACTACCGAACCTTTTAAGGGCGAAAAATCGACAATGCCTAAAATCACGGGGTTTATCAGCGTGTTGCTGAATTCCTTGTAATTAAGCTGCTCGGAGTTTGCCACAGTCACTTCCACGGTTGTTCTTAAATACCCCGTAAGGAACGACGTTACTATGCGCCCGTAATTCTCGAATATAATCTCCAGCGTCCGCAAATGTTCCTTATTAAATTTTGAGGGCTGGGCGAAATTATATTTCGAGATTACCTTTTTGGGCGCCGCCGCGCCAGCCCCCGTTTCGTCAATTTTCCCGTCCACCATTGATTTTAACAGTTCGTCAATTTGAGCTTGCGTCAATGTATCTGCCATACCGCATAACCACCCGCCAAAATGTAATTAATACTGCAGCCGTAAGCGCTTTCACGTGGATTTTATATTAGAAACCAGCACTTCGTATATCAAGTTGCTTTCAAAAGTCTCCCGCAGCGCGTCCAGCACGTCCTTTTTAAGAATCGCCTGGCTGTCCGCCCTGTCTATTTCATCCTTGGTCATGGAACGGATTATGCCGAGGCATATGTCGCTTATTATGTCCTGGTTGGCGTTAAGGGTATTTAAAAACGCCTCGCTGTTCTTCTTATCCGTCATGTCCACCAAGACGGATATGCTGACGCTGGCCATGTGGCTGGTCTTGCCGTCCAGGCCGGCGGCAAGGTTTGTCACTATAGGCTCGCTGAGCTTTACCGTGCTTAGCTGGTCCGGAGTCAAGTGCTGCACGACCTGCTCGGACGGCGTCCCGGTGCTGGGGTTTTGGGCGTTTTTCAAAAACGACATCATATAGAACGAGACAAACGCCACTGTTCCTATTAAGGCGACCAGGAGCACAATTATAATTATCATCATTGCTTTGCTCTTATCCAACTCTGTTCTCTCCTTGATAAATATTATTCGCCCTCGCGTTCGGAATAAAACCGGCTCTTAACCCGCATTTCCACGCGCCGGTTTTTCGCCTTGTTTTCCGCCGTATCGTTAGGCGCCACAGGCATAAGTTCCCCGCGGCCGTAGGGCAGTATTCTCAAGGGAGGCATACCTATGCCGTCTATAAAGTACGTGGCCACGGAAACCGCCCTGGCGCAGGACAAATACAAGTTGCTGGGGTATATAATCGTATGAATAGGGTCGGAGTCCGTATGGCCTATTACCTCTATGTCGTTGTCCGGGTACGCCATAAGCTCGGCCGCCAAAATCTCCAGTATTGGGTAGGCTTCCGGTTTCAGCACGGCTTCGCCGCTGTCGAACAGCACGCTTTCCTTCATGTTGATTATTATCTCCTGGTTGCCCAACTCTACGTTTACCTGCTGGAACAGGTTGTTTTCCTCGAAATAGGTGGTTAGCTCGGAAACCATTTCGCGCATTTCCGCCTGGGCTTCCACATATTCTCTGGACTGGGCCTCCGGAGGCGATTCAAGCGCCGGCATTTCCATAAGGCCGCTGCCCAGCAGGTCGTTTAAGGTAGAGCCGCCTTCCGAAGGCAGCAGCGCTATTTCCCCGCCTGAAAAAGACGAGGCCAGCGCCGCGAACTTTGCCATGTCTATGGAGGACATGGCGTACAGCAAAACAAAGAAACACAGTATAAGCGTCACCATGTCGCCGTAGGTGGCCATGTACTCGGGTACGCCGCCCTTTGCTTCGTCCGGTTTTTTCTTAGCCATTGATATCACCCGCCGGGTTTGGATTAGGATTGTTCCCCACCTCGCTGCGCAGACCAGGCGACAGGAACGACTTCAGCTTTTCCTCTATTATACGCGGGTTTTCGCCCGCTTGTATAGATAGGATACCTTCTATGAGGACTTCCTTCATTAAAAACTCTTCCGCGCTTAAAATCTTCAGCTTGCTGGCCACAGGGTTGGCTATAAAGTTAGCCAATATGGAGCCGTAAAAGGTCGTAACCAGCGCCACCGCCATTTTAGGGCCTAATGTGGAAGGGTCGCTTAAGTCGGTAAGCATTATAATAAGCCCGATAAGGGTACCGATCATACCCCAGGAAGGCGCGGAGGTGCCTATAAATTCCCACATGCCCCGGACCTCGCTGTGGCGCGTGTCTATATACGCCAGTTCTGTTTCCATTATACTGCGCGTAAGTTCAGGGTCGGTTCCGTCCACCACCAGCATTACCCCTTTCTGCAGGAAGATATCGTCCATGCTCCTGACGGTTTCCTCCAGGGAAAGGATGCCTTCCTTACGCGCTATATTAGCTAAACGGACTATATTGGATATGGCCGCGGTTGGTTCCATTTTGGGCGGCGTGAAAATTATGCCTATCGCTCTAAAGGAGCGTATAACCTTCTGCAGCGGGAACGCTATGAATGTGGAGGCGATTGTACCGCCTATGGTTATCATTACCGAGGCGTAGTCTATAAAGCCCCCGGCTTTTACCACGTCAAAATCTGTCGCTATAAATATGGACAGCAGCACAAATATTACACCGGACACAAATCCGACCAGACTACCTAGTTCCAAGTCCCATCACCCTGCTTTTATAGTTTTTTATTTACTGTTCCCGGTTTTCCAAAGCTCCCACGCTTTGGAATACCCGTTTCCTGTACCCGATAATCCTGCTCATTATTTCCTCAACCGGCTCGCGGGCTATTATTTTGCGCCCGGTCGTCATTGTTATTGTCGTGTCCGGCGTTGACTCTATCAATTCTATCAAGTCGCTGTTCACGACTATTTGCTGGTCGTTAAGCTTTGTTATGGTTATCATACAATCCTCCTTACCGGGGTTGAGACCAACGGATATTTCCCTGTCAGGGCGCCGCCCCGCGCGCGTAAACTTAAGAAAACAAACAGTCACGCGTCAGGGGCGGCGCTTTTTTACGCGGTGTTCCCGCTAATACTAACGCTTAAGGTTGACAAGCTCCTGGAGCATGTCGTCCGAGGTTGTAATGGAACGGGAGTTGGCCTGGAAACCGCGCTGGGTGGTTATCATCTCCGTAAACTCGGAGGCCAGGTCCACGTTGGACATCTCCAGCACCCCGGCCATTATCCGCGCGCCTATGGAGTCTATCTCTATGCCCACGCCGTCAAAGTCCCCGGAATTGGGCGTGGTGGCGAACAGGTTGTTGCCTTCCTTTGAAAGCCCCGCCGGGTTCACGAATTCCACTATGGGTATCTGCCCCAGCAGCCGTGTGTCGCCGTTGGTGTAGGTGCCCGTTATCTTCCCGTCCGGGCCTACGTTTATGTCGTTAAGCGTGCCCGGCTTGTTGCCGTCCTTCATGGTTATCTTCGCGTTGGCCGTCAGGTTGCCGAACTGGGTGAGCAGCGAAAAATCCAAATTCACAACACGGTTCACAGCGTCGCCGAAGGTAGCGCCGGGCGTCAGGTAGGACGGGTCGCTCACGCCAATCATCAGCGACAGCGTCTCCTCATAGTCCGTCGGCGTCGCCGGCAGAGGCTGCGGCACAGGCGGAGTCCCCGCGGTAGCCGGCGCCACTGTTGATATTAAGTTGCCGTTTGTGTCAAACCATAACCGGCCTATTTCCATATATCCGATATACAGCGGGTCATTTACCAATAATTCAACATCTGTAAGGGTACTTGACACGTGAATTTCCGGAACCGCTTGCTGTGTGCCTCCGCCGTCCGGTGTGCCGTCCCCGGGTGTTAGCAGATACCCCTCGGTCCTGGCGCCGCTGTCTGTCTTGGGATACGCTATCATGCCGACTTCAACTATCCAGCCCATTGTGGGCGGAGTACCGCCGTCTATATCGGTATACGTGTACTTCACATCCACCGTGTATTGGTTACCCACGGAATCGAAAAAATTCATAGTGCCGATTTTCTCCGGGTCCGTAAGGGCGTTAAGGTTGCCCGTTACTTCCTCCAACTTAGTGGACTTGGGGGGCACGAACTCCTTCTCGCCAGCTATGAGAATCGGCTCCACCACGCCCTTTTGTATCATCCATTCGGCGGTGGCAGAGTCCTGGTAGGCGTCCCATCCCATGACCATATGTCCGGAGGGCATGGCCAGGTAGCCCTCGTTATCCAGGTGGAAGTTGCCCGCCCGGGTAAAGTAGGTGCCCGACGCGTTGCCCACTATGAAGAAGCCCTCGCCCTCTATCATCAGGTCGAAGGGCCAGTCCGTGCGCTGGGCCGCGCCCTGGGTCATTACCTTGTCTATCGCCGCCACCCCGGCGCCCAGGCCGATTTGCATGGGGTTTATACCGCCGCGCATAGCCTCCGGGTTCGCGCCGGACGCGCCCGAAAGGGTCTGGCTGAACACCTCGTTAAAGGTGGCGCGGCTGTACTTGTATCCCACTGTATTTACGTTCGAAATATTGTTCGCTATAACGTCCATCTTTGTTTGATGTACCCGAAGTCCGGAGACCCCGGAAAACAAAGAACGCATCATAATGTTCTGCCCCCTTAGGAAATTAAATGCCGTAATCCGATGTTTACTATTCCGTCAGTCGTTCGGGAATAAAAGCCTCCCTGAAGGGGTCCGGCTATACTATTACGGCGCCGTCTATATTTGTATATACATTCTCAATGTCGCTGTTCATTGCCGTTATTACAGTCTTGTTCTTAATGTTAACAAGAAACGCGATATTGTCAACCAGCACAAGCGAGTCGCTGACGCCTTTGTCCCTGGCGAGACGGACGCCGCCCTCCACCCGTACCAGCTGGTCCTGCGTCAGGCTGATACCCCTGGCATTTAAACGGAGGATGGCATGTTTAGAAAACGTGAGATCCAAAGCATCAAAAATCTTGCTTTGCAAAATGCTTTGAAAATCAGCCTTGCCGGCTGCGCCGCCGTTTTCCGCCGCAAAGCCGGAAGGTGTTACACCGCGCGTTTTAACGGCTTCCTCCTGCGCGGGGTTAATAAGCGGGTACAAATTATTTTGAATCATCGTTTTTCCACCGTCCTCGTCTAAACTTTTTCCGAAAAGTTACAGGCCCTTGTACATTTTAAAGGAAAGCTCCCGCTTATCCAGAACCAGGTAGGGGATGCCGTCCCGTATATTTATGGACTTTACTTCCCCTGTTATTGTGCCGTAGGTAATATTCTTACCGATTAAATTAAGGGCGTCGGTGACGTAGTTTATTTTGTCCAGCGCGAATTCCTGGCCGTCCACAACCAGGTAGGCCACATTGTCCTTAATATTGATGTTTTCAATAAGGCCGGTGGCAATTACTGTCTCGCCCTCTTCGTCCAAAGTTTCGTAGCCGATTTCCTTGCCGATAAGCGTAACGCCGTTATCCTCGGACACAGCCTGCACCTCGTAACTGTAGACCTCTTTCTCCCCTACCACTAAGATCGGGGTGCCGTCCGAGGCGAACTTGACATAGTCCACCTTGCCCTCCACAAACTCGCCGGCGTTGCCCTCCGAGTCGATTGTTATGGCCTGGATATACTTGCCAAGCAAGGCCACGTTCTGTTGGGCCACGATACTGTTGTTAAGGTTGTTCATTGTGTCGGAGAGCACTTCCGTTACCTTGCCGGCCGGAATCTCCTTGCCGTCCACCAGCAGGTACGCCTCGCCCGAAACTACCTTTACGGCTGAAACAGGGCCGTATACGCTTGTGTACTGGGCTGTGGTCTCGTCATAATAATCGGCCGACACAATCTTGCCTATCATGGAAAAGGCCGAACTGGACGAAAGCGACTGGTTCATGTTCTGCATCTGCTCCAGCGCGGTAAACTGCGCCATCTGCGCTACAAAGGACTTGTCGTCCATTGGGTTAAGCGGATCCTGATACTGGAGCTGGGTTATTAAAAGCTGAAGAAACGCGTCCTTGTCCAGGTCGGTCCCCACCGCCCGCGCCGCTGACGTTGCCGTGGAAGCGCCTTGCGACTTCTCCAGCAGGTATGCCTGGTAATCAAACCCTACAGTGCTTGCCATTCTTATTTCCCCCTTTTATAATGTTTCTTCCCTAGGCGATAAATTCCACGCTGTTGTACAGCAGGCCGCCCATATCCGCCGTTAGTTCATCCAGGATTTCCTCCTGGGCCGCGCTTATCCGGCTCAGGCCGTAGCCCGGGCCTTGGTCGTTCCCCTTGAAACTGGACCGGCCGTCTTGCTTTTGCCCCACGCTTACGGATAAGCTGGAAACATCCAGGCCCTGCTGCTGAAGGAAGTCGCGCAGCTGGTTAAAGTTGGACTCTATGAGTTCCTTTACCCGCTGATTTTCAGCCACAAACTGGGCTGTCACAAGACCGTTCTCCATTGAGACCTTCATGGACACGTCGCCTAAATGCTCCGGTTTTAAGGTGATTTTTATTTCGGAAATATTCGGGCGCACGTCAATCTTTATCCGCTCGACTATCTGGTCCATAATGTCCTGGGTGGCAACGGCTGAAACATTGGCGCGGATAACCGCCTGGGTTTCCGCCCGCGCGGCCTGGAGCTGTTCCGCCACAGGAACCGCGTTAAAGACCTCGTTAAGCCGCTGGGCGAATTCCTGACCCAGGTCCAGGGTTTGCTGCTGTCCCAGGGTATCCGCTGGTTTCGATATTTCCGTAAGCGGGCTGGTCTTGGAGCTTAAATACGCGGAAGTGTCCTCCGCGGATTCGCCCCGGGTCTCCGCCTGGGTTTGCGGAATACCGTCAACGGCTTTATCCGTGGCCGCTGTTTCGTCAGCAGGCGTTTCGCCGGCGGGCCGGGCCTGAATATCTTTAAACGCCGCGCCTTCGCGGGCCGCCGCCATATCCGCCGCAGCGGTTACGGCGCGCGCTATTTCCGCCTCGTTCAGGACAGCGCCCGCCTTGTCGAACTTTTCCACTATGTCCGGCACATTCAGGAGGTCCGCCGGGCTTTCGGCCTTATAAAGCTCGGTCATGAACTGGTTCAGGCTGTTTTTGTCCACCAGGTCCATTACGGTCATGCCAAGGCTGGTAAGAGCCTGCGTTATTTCCTCCTCGGACACGCCCAGGGCTTCCGCCAATTTTTTAATTATGGAGGCAACCGCGCTGGCGACAATGGACTCTTCCGCCGCGTCGGTTTCCGCCGGCTTTTTAGCGGCTGCCGGTTTGGAAGCGCCTTCCGCCTGGGTATCGGAGACCTGCTGGGTGTCGGAAGGCTGTTTGGCGCCGGCGTCTGTTTTCCGGGGCTGTCTGGCTTCGCCGCCTGTTTCAGACGTTTTGGCCGGGGACTGCCTCTCCCGCTGCGCGCGCTCGGGTTCGCGTCTGCTGCCGGAGGCTTCGCGTGTGCCGGTGTCCTGAGATTTTTCCGCCTGGGCCATTAAAACCTCGAAGCTGCCGGACTGGGAGCTTTCCGTCCTTTTCCCGGAGGCGGCGGCTTCCAGGACAGAACCGCTGGACTCGCTTTTGCCGGGTAAAACTTGCAACTGCATAAACCTTCACCTCTTTCCGTTTTTATTATAATATATATCTCAACGGGGCGCCAGTTGTTTTGTAACGCTGGCGGCATTCGCGGCGTCCATTTCCGCGAGTATTTCCCCCCGATGATCCTTATCCATGCCGTTCAGAATTTGAACGATGAGCTGCATATCCGTCGCTATTAAATTTTCAAATATGTCCGCGGCCTTGGCCGCATCCATGGACGAATACGTGTCTATATAATTCTTAAGCTGTCTGTCCGCCTGGGCGCTGCCCACCGCTTCCCTGTAGAGGGTTTCGGCGTTTTGCGGGGCGATGCTTTCGTAGAACTGCCTGTAGGCGTCCGGGTTGTTTTCCGCTATCATGCGGTCGAAGGCTTCCTTGTCCTGCTGATACTGCTGCTGCTGCTGTTCGTACTGCTGGAGCCGCGCCAAGTCGTTTACATTTATTTCGTTCTGGCTGGTCATATGGTCTACTTGGGCTTTGGCGTCCTCCAGCTGGGTTTCCAGGGCCGCCACCCGCGCGGCCAGTTCCTCCCGCGTCAGTCCTGCCAAAGGGTCGGTTTCTGTTTCGGGAAGCCGGATTATATTATTCAATATGGGTATGCCCCTGACCAGTGGGGCTAAGTATCTGTCCCTGACGCCGAATATGTTAAGCGCGAAAGCGCCCGCCGCCAGGCCTATTATCAGCGCGCCGGCCACCAGCAGGCCCAGCCAGGGCGCGCCGCCTTTTTTAGGTTCCTTTCTTTTCTTTGGCGCCTTGAGTGGTTTTTCCGCGATTTCCTCAACCGGCGTTTCCTCTACGACCTTTGTTGCTGCCGCCAATTTCATCAGCCTCCATTCGGGAAGGTCAAAAAGCGGCGGGCCGCTGTACGCGGGCCTGGTATTTGAGGCTTTTTGACATTTCCTGTTTTAGTTGAACCGGTAACTGATTACCTCGTCTAAAACTTTTTGTTCGTTAATATTTTCCTGCTGCAAGAATTCCTCACGTTTGCGTTCTCTTAATTTTTCGATTATTTTACGCTGTTTCATGGCTTCCACAAGTTCCAGGCGGCGTTTTTCCGCCGCTATTTTAGCCTTTTCGATACTTTTATCGCGTTCGGCAATTCTGCGTTTCAGCAGCTCTATATAGTTATTATATCCGCGTATTACCTGCGGCTGAACCTTCTTGGCTATGTCCTCGCGGAATTTACACAGCTTTGCCTGGCGTTCCGCCTCAAGTATGCGCCGCGCTTCCTGCTCCCTGTACAAATGCGCCAGCGCTTTGCCATACGCCAGCTCGCTTTGTTCCTCCAGTTTTTCCTTTAAGTTTAAATAGCCTTGCAGACGAAACCTGAAAGCTGCCACCTACGCACCTTCTTTACTATTATCAAGTATAACATATATGGAAAG
>JAISYE010000201.1 GCA_031297485.1 Clostridiales bacterium | reverse complement strand
GCGTAGCGCGTAACAGATTTTGTTAATATTTGTATGCTCATGAGTGGTAGTAAAAAAGTGGCGAGCCTTAGCTGAAGGCTGCGCCGTTTTTTATTTTTATTTTATTATTTTAAATATTTCGTTTTTTGAGGTCTTTCAAAACTTCAAGACTTGGGTGGGACCAGAGCAATTGTTTTTTGTAATTTTAGCGCCATAATGCTATCATAATTACATGAGTCATAAAGACTGCGTATTAGGCGGTTTGTCGAGCAAGCTCGACTATCTGTGCCAAGAGATTTACCTTTGGCACATAAAATACTCAAAATGTTAGGGTCATAATGGTCATACGGAAACCACCCGTATGTGGATTGAAACTTAATTTGTTACAAGGACAACCTTCCCTGCTGAAAACGATAATCATTCGATGCGTTTCACTTACGTATATATGTCGTGGTATAAGCAGAGTTTAAATCACGTTTGGAGCGTATGCGGGCGATTTCGGCACGTACAGCCGCCGCCCCGTCTTCAATTTCGGAGGTTGCCTCGTTCCAATCAAAATGCCCGCTTTCGTCAGTATGCCGTCTTGCGTAATCATCGCGTAATTTGCGTATATCCTCAATGGTGAAATTATCCGAAATTTTAACTGCTGCTTTCATCATAACCTCCCCCTTATACAATACGCCGCATCCCCGCGGCATTTGCGGTTGTAACCGCTGGCCAAAAATATTTATTTCGCCTTTAAAATATCGGCGGATACACACTAAGGCGTGTTTGAAAATTCTCTAGAGCGCGAGTTTTCGAATAAAACCGCTGTAATCTCGCGCTGGAATCCAGTTTTCAAACACGTCCTAAAATACGCATGGCATCAGGACCATACTGTCATATGGGTCTCATCCAGATATGGTTTGAAACTACTCCTTTTCAAACAAATCCTTACCCACATTGCAAAGAGGACACACCCAACCGCTGGGGATATCTTCAAACGCCGTGCCTGGCGCTGCGCCGTTATCCGGGTCGCCGGCCTCTGGGTCGTAGACGTATCCGCAAACAGTGCATACCCATTTTTCCATAAAGATCACTCCTGATTTCGAAATTTTCGCCGCAGCAGACGCGGCTTCGCCGCCAACGGACAAAGCCTAACGGTGAACTATCCGTTGGTTACCTTGTTCGTCGGGTTCTTTCCTGCTCTTAAATTAATTCCTGATACCATTGTATACAAAGCCCTTTTCTGTGTCAATCGTAATGGGCAGCCTGTCGGGAATTAAATCCACAGCCTTGGCGCCGCATATTATCAGGGGCTTGTCAAGGGCGCGCGCGACGGTTTCCGCGTGGGAGTAGTCCAAGGTCTCCCAAGAACCCACTACTATGGCCGACGCTTTCTTAATGTAGGGCATCATCTCGTTGGTCGTGCGCGTTGTTACCAAGATGTCCCCAAGAGCGAAATATTTTTCAGAGTTGTCCAGGACCTTTATAACGTTTGCCGTGCCTGTCACAGTTTTTTCGCCGTATCCCTTGCCTTTTACAAGCACGTTGCCAACTATCTGCACCTTGAGTGTGTTTGTCGTGCCGGATACTCCAACCGGAACGCCCGCCGCTATGACGACAGAATCCCCGTCCTTTACAAGCCCGTTTTCCAGCGCCTTTTGCACAGCCGTGTCAAATACATCGTTCTTCCCGCCGGAGGCTCCGGTCCCGCCGGAGGTTCTCCCCTCTGTAAACGAGTCGCTTAGTACGGACACACAGCCCCAGGTCAGATTAAGCTGCCGCCGTGTGCTCTCCTCGGTTGTTACCGCCAGTATGGGGCAGGAAGGTCGGAAACGTGAGATCATCCGCGCGGTAAAGCCCCGTTCCGTTACCGCTATTATACAAGTGGCGCCCAAGTCCGACGCTGTGGTGCACGCGGCATAGCTTATGGCGTTGGTTATATTGGTCCGGAACTCACGGTGGTGGGTAAACATGGTCTTGCTGTAGTCGATGGAGTTTTCCGCTGTCAGCGCTATGTGCGCCATCATCTGGATGCTTTGCACAGGATACTTGCCTTGGGCTGTTTCGCCGGAAAGCATAATGGCGTCCGAGCCGTCGAATATGGCGTTTGCCACGTCGTTGGCCTCCGCCCGCGTTGGCCGCGGGTTGTTCACCATTGACTCCAGCATTTGCGTGGCTGTTATTACCGGCCTGCCGCAGCCGTTGGCTTTCCTGATAAGCTCCTTTTGCACCAGCGGCACCTCTGCCAGCGGAATCTCCACACCCAGGTCCCCGCGGGCGACCATAATCCCGTCGGCGACTTCCAGTATGGACTCCATGTTCTTTACCCCGTCGCGGCTCTCTATTTTCGCTATAACCCGGAGGTCCTGGCCGCCGTTGGCTTCCAATATCTCACGTATATGCAGCACATCATTGGCCGAACGTATGAAGGACGCGGCAATATAATCAAAGCCTTTCTCAATGCCGAACTTTATATCCGCAATGTCCTTTTCTGTAAGCGAAGGGAGTTTCACGTATACGTCCGGCACGTTTACACCCTTGCGGGAGCTTAATGTTCCGCTGTTTATCACCTCGCACACTATGTCCGTGTCAGTCAGGCCGGTAACATTAAGCTCTATAAGCCCGTCGTCAATAAGCACGCGTTTGCCCACGCTTAAATCCTTGGGCAGGTCCAGGTAGGTTACCGCAACTCGGGTTTCGTCGCCTACTATGTCCTCTGTGGTAAGGGTGAATGTGGCACCCTGCTGTAAGGTTACGCTCGCCTGCGCGAAGGTCTTAATCCGTATTTCCGGACCCTTTGTGTCCAGTATAAGCGGTATGGGCTTGTTAAGTTCCTCGCGCGCCTCTTTCAGCTTGTCAATCAACACGCTGTGGGTTTCGTAGGTGCCGTGGGAAAAGTTTATCCGCGCCGCGTCCATGCCGGCCTGTATCATCTTTTTTATTGTGTCCACATCGCTGCTGGTCGGCCCTAGGGTCGCCACTATCTTGGTTTTTCTCATAAATGCCACCCCGTCATATGGCTAGAATTTTTGTTATATCGTAGATGCTGCTGTCATACTCGCGGCGGTAGTTCAAGCCTTCCTCCAAGTCAACATGGGTGTGCTTGCCGTCACGGTAGACAATTATCCGGTTTTGCGCGCCCTCCAGAAATACCCGCACCGCCTCGTGACCCATGACGGAGGCGTGGTAGCGGTCCACCGCCGTGGGTGAGCCGCCCCGCTGCAAGTGTCCCAATATGGTGGCTCTGGTTTCAATACCCGTTATTTTTTCTATGTCTTTCGCCAATTGCACGCTGCCCCCTACGCCTTCCGCTACAACAATCATGTTGTGACTTTTGCCCTTGGTTCTGTTTTCCATAATAAGCTGAATTATGGCGTCTCTGTTTACCTCGCCGCTTTCTGGCACCAGCACTTCCTCCGCGCCGCCGGATATTCCGCACCACAGAGCTATGAAGCCGGCGTGGCGCCCCATTACCTCCACAACGCTGCAACGCTCGTGGGAACTGGAGGTGTCGCGTATCTTGTTTATGGCCTTCATGCCTGTATTAACCGCTGTGTCAAAGCCAATGGTGTATTCCGTGCAGTCCAGGTCCAGGTCTATGGTGCCTGGTATGCCTATGCAGTTCAGGCCTAGTTTGGAAAGTTCCAGCGCTCCGCTTAAGGAACCGTTCCCGCCGATTACCATCAGGGCGTCCAGCTTAAGCGCATCGTACACCGCCGCGGCTTTTTCCCGCCCTTCCGCCGTCATCATTGCCGGGCACCGGGCTGTTTTAAGGATTGTCCCGCCGCGGTGGATGATGTCCGTGACTGACCGGGCGTTCATCTCCTCGATTTCACCGTCGATAAGGCCCTCATATCCGCGCTGTATGCCGAACACTTTTACGCCGTGATACACAGCCGTGCGCACTACCGAGCGTATGGCCGCGTTCATTCCAGGAGCGTCCCCGCCGCTGGTAAGCAGGCCGATCTTTTTTACTTTTACCGCCATTCTGATTTCCTCCTTGATTTTTTCTGTCCTCATTATAAATATACATCAATTTGGTATTTATCACAATAATAAAACGGCTCTGGGGTCTAAATATATTTTTGTTGACATATGCGGAATAAGTAGTAAACTCAGAGCAGGTAACAAAAAATATTTTGAAAGGTGTATGGGAATGGATAAGAAAGTACGAATCGGCATAATTGGCACCGGGGGTATATCCCACGCGCACATGCGGCCATATATGTCCTACGGGGACGTGGAAGTTGTAGCGGCCTGCGATATTGTGCCAGGTAAGGCACGGGAATTTTTGGACAAATACGAATTGACCAAGGCGCCTGACTTTGAAAGCTGTCACGAGATGTTAAAAGCCGTGGAAATGGATGGCGTGAGTGTCTGCACCTACAACACGACCCACGCCGAATGTGTTATTGCCGCGCTGGAGGCCGGCGTGCACGTGCTGTGCGAAAAGCCCATGTCGTTTACCCTGCGGGAAGCGGCGGACATGGTCGTCGCCTCAAAAAAGGCGAAGAAGATTTTGACAATCGGCTTCCAGCCGCGTTATGATTTTTGGCGTAAAAAAGTCGATTCTATAATCGCCTCAGGCGCCTTGGGCAAGGTTTATTATATCCAAAGCGGCGGCGGCCGCAGACGCGGTATACCCTCGGGCACTTTTGTGGACAAGGAAAAAGCGGGTTACGGCTGCCTGGGCGACATTGGCTGTTATTCTATAGACGAATGCCTGCACGCGGTAGGTTATCCGAAACCCTTGACTGTTTCAGCCGTAGCCACAAATTATTTCGGGACAAACCCCAAATACTGGCCGGACCCCGAAAATTTCAGCGTTGACGATTTTTCCGTGGCCCTTGTGCGCATGGAAGGCGATGTTACATTTATATTCAAACAATCCTGGGCAATGCACGCCGATTCGCTGGGCGACACCTTATGGCTGGGAACAGAGGGCGCCATCAAGGTAAAAAATTCTTTTGACGAATTGAACAAGCCCTCCAGAGTAATGTATTACACAGATGTGGACGGCAACCAGGTGGATTCTGCGGTGCTGGCGTCCTATCCCTTTGACGCTTATATGGCGCCGGCGGAGGGAGACATCTTCTACGCGAAGATGCGCGCCTTTGTTGACGCCGTAAAGACAAACGGCCCGGCGCCTGTGCCTGGCGAGGAGATTCTGCACAACCAGGCCATACTGGACGGCATTTACCGTTCGGCTTTAAGCGGCAGTGAAGTCGAAATAGACATACCGAATATTTCCTTATAGGAGGAACCTTTAATGGTTAATATTTTAATGCTTTCGAAGTGGCATGTGCATGCGGACGGATATGCCGCGACGGTGAACAGCCAGCCGGACGCCAAGATAACATGCGTCTGGGACGACGACGAGGACCGGGGCGCCGCCTGGGCGAAGTCACTGGGCGTGGAGTTCGAGCCTGTTCTTGAGAAGGCTGTGGCGAGAGCCGACGTGGACGCTGTTGTGGTGGACGCGCCCACAAGCGACCATTGCAGGGTTATAACCGCCGCGGCGCGGGCGGGCAAGCATATTTTCACGGAAAAAGCCCTGGCCCCCACTGTGGCCGAATGCGAAATTATCGCGGAGGCTGTTAAGAAAAGCGGCGTAAAATTCTGCATATCCCATCCGCATCTCACTTCGCCTGTGTCCCAGTATTGCAAGCAGGCTATTGAGGAGGGACTGCTTGGCAAGGTGCATTACATGCGCATGCGCACCGCCCATGAAGGTTCGTTAAAGGGCTGGCTGCCGGACTATTGGTACGATGTGGAGAAGGCCGGCGGCGGCGCGATGATGGACCTGGGCTGTCATCCCATGTATACGGCCGCGTACCTGCTGGGCAAGCCTGTACGTATCGCTTCTGTGTTTAACACGAATTTCTGCCCGCCGTCCGTGGACGACAACGCCGTGTCGGTGGTGGAATTTGAAAACAAGGCCATTGCCGTGCTGGAGACTTCCTTCATTTCACCCTATCAGGCCGATTGCTTCGAGCTGCTGGGCACCGAGGGCGCGATTGTGGAAGTAGCGGGCCGGTTAAAGGTGCGCGCGGCCAAGTATGGTGACGGCTGGTTTACGCCGGACTTGAAAACCCTGCCCGCCGCGCTGCCGGTTCCCCTGCGCATTTGGCTGGACGCTATTGAAAAGGGCACGCCTATCCCCTTTGACATCCAACGGGCTATTGAGCTTACCAGGCTGCTGGAGAACGCTTATATTTCCGACAGGGAACAGAAGATTGTCCGTATATGATATAGATATAAAGGGAACAAAACCCCCGCCGAGTATGCTGGAGGGGTTTGTTCCCTTTTTTAGAATTGCTTTAAAATGTCATGGTGGCCGACATTAATGAGAATAATCAGTTTGCCGCCCTCATGGTACCAGATAATCCGAATATCCATGTTGACGTTGCACTCGTATAAATCTGGGGTTCCTTGATTTTCTTTGTCCGCAAAGACGGGTGCATTGAGGGAGGGGTTCTGCGAGTAATTTCAGTTTCTACATAAAGGAATGACGAATTAATTAAACGCCAAACTTTTTCACAGGAAATGAGAACGCTTCAACGTATTTCGCCGAGCAAGCTAGAGTATCTCTGAAAAAATTTGGTAACTTATGCTTTCGTCATTCCTTAGAGCGCGAAATTTCCAATGAAACTGCTGCAATTTCGCGCTGGAATCCAATTTTCGAACACGTCCTAACATAGCAAGCGCATCCTTTTTATAACATCATTAATTACAGGCTTTGCGTACAAGTACCGTAAAAGCGGCCGTGTCGCTTATGGCCAGTTCCGCCAGCATTTTGCGGTTTATGGCTATACCGGCCTTTTTAAGGCCGTCCATTAACTTGCTGTAAGACACTCCGTTTTGCCGGGCGGCGGCGTTTATGCGCGTAATCCACAGGCGGCGGTATTCCCGCTTGGTCTGCTTGCGCCCCGCAAAGGCGTGTGCCATCGCGCGCATTACGGATTGTTTGGCGACTCTGTATTGCTTGCTGCGCGAACCGCGAAAGCCCTTGGCCAGCTTCAATATTTTCTTGTGTTTTTTACGCGCGTTTAGCGCGCCCTTTATCCTTGCCATTTAAAAGTCCTCCTTTACTTATGCGTAATAAAATATCAACAATTACTTGGTATAAGGCAGCATCCGCTTTACCTGCTTGACGTTGGAAGTGTCTACCAGACCTGTCTTGCGAAGGTTACGCTTGCGCTTGGGACTTTTCTTAGTCAAAATGTGCTGCTTGTTCATCTTCGGGTGGGTTATTTTGCCCGTACCCGTTATTTTAAAACGCTTAGCAGCAGCCTTGTTTGTCTTTAACTTTGGCATGTTGCCATCCTCCTTGTCGGTTATATTTTTGGCGCTAAAAACATTGCCATTGTTTTCGCTTCCATTTTGGGCGGTTTTTCTACCAGCCCAACAGAGGAAACTTTGTCCGCAAACTCATGCAGTATGCCATAGGCCACGTCCGTATGACCCAGCTCGCGCCCGCGAAAGCGTATTGTTATTTTCACTTTGTCGCCGTGTTCCAAAATTTCCAGGGCCTTCTTGATTTTGACATCAATGTCGTGGGAGCCTATGTTGGGCGATAGGCGCAGTTCTTTTACCTCGAAGGTCCTTTGGCGCTTGCGTGTTTCCTTTTCCTTCTTGCTTTGGTCAAACTTGTACTTGGAATAATCCATCAGCTTGCACACAGGCGGCTTGGCCGAGGGCGAAATTTTAACAAGGTCAAGTTTTTTGTCATCGGCAAGTTTCTGTGCTTCCTTAATGGGGAATATGCCCAGCTGCGCCCCATCGGAATCAATAAGCCTTACTTCCTTGTCGCGGATCAGTTCGTTGCTCATTAAGTCGGTAATCGTTGTACACCTCCATATAAATTAAACGCCGCGCGTTTCCATTTTGCCGCAACGCAAAAAAAAGCGCAAAGCTAAAGCTCCGCACTTGTTATGAACTGGTTACGCGATTTAACCTATGGCCCTTGGGCGTAAGGTGAGAAGCGGAACTTCTGCTTATAAACCCAGTATAGCATAAAGTTTTTTTGCTGTCAATTTTAAGTTTATGGACAGAAAAAATCACTCTGAGTCCCACCCAAATTTTAAAATATCTTATTTTTTCCCTGTTCCTTCGAACCCTTTATTTACGCCATCCTTTTTTTCGCGCTTCAGCCCTGGGTTCGTCGGGTTCTTTATTGACAAGCGCTATTCCTTCGGAATCTGTTTAAACTTGCCGGCCACATATTTAAACACTTCGATAAGCGCCGGGTCAAAGTGCGAGCCGCTGCCGTCGATTATAACCTGTACGGCATCTTCATGGCTAAAAGCCTTCTTGTACGGCAGCACAGAGGTCAGCGCGTCGTATACGTCGGCTATGGCCATAAGACGCCCCTCTATGGGTATGTTCTCGCCTGCCAGACCGTTGGGGTAGCCTGTGCCGTCCCATATTTCGTGGTGTGTGAGGGCGAAAATTTTCGCGTGATTTAAGAAAGCGCTATCGGACGCGCTGGCGATAATCTTATCCACAATTTCGCCGCCAAAGGAGGTGTGCCGCTTCATTTGCTCGAATTCTTCAGGGGTCAGCCGCCCGCGCTTTAAAAGTATCTGGTCGCTTATGGCTATCTTGCCAACGTCGTGTAATAAGGAAGATTCGTAAAAAAATTCCTGGTCCAGCCCCTTCGCCTGCTCGCTGTATACCCCAAGCTCATTCATGCCTTCCGTCAAAATCTCAAGCCCGTGCCGCGTGCGCTCCACATGCCCGCCGGTTATATCCAGCCGGCTTTCCACCAAGTCGGACACTGTCTCTAATACCGCGTTTTGCAGTTTCTTAAGCTCCTGTTTCTGTTCCCCCAAAATCCTGTTCTGCTCTTGCAGCCGTACCCGCTGCGCGGCAAGCGTAAGGTGCATTTCCACGCGCTTGCGTAACAGCGCCGGCGAAAACGGTTTGAATATGTAATCTACCGCTCCAAGGTTAAGGCCCATTACCTCGCTTACCGGGTCGTTCCTGCTGGTAAGGAATATAACCGGTATGTCGCACGTATTGTCACTTTCTTTTAAAATTTCTAACGCTTCATATCCACCCATGTCCGGCATCTCCAAATCCAGCAGTATCAGGTCCGGTCTGGTGCGCGACAGTACCGCGAACATCTTCTCCGCGGACGGCGCCGTTATTATATCAAATGTGTTGGATAACACGTTACGCGCTGTTTTTAAATTGGTCAGGCTGTCGTCAACTACTATAATAAGCGCGCGTGGGCTGTCTTCCAATTAAAACACCTCCCAAAATCATGCCTCCATATACTGCGGCACTTTTAAGTTTTCAGTTTTCGAATATTGTAGTTATTTGAACGCGCAAGGAAACGTTATGCTATGGAATGACGAATAATTAAGCAGCCAAACTTTTTACAGGGAATACCAACGCTTTAACGCATTTCCAAAAAAATTTGGTAACTTATACTTTCGTCATTCCTATAGTATAATATTTTTTGGCTATGCTGTCGAGTATTTCTAACGCCGTCTCCGTCTCCGCCATTATGAACATGTCGGACGCGTCGGATAGCTTTGCCTTTACTTCCGCGTCAAGGGGCTGGTTCCACAGCTGCCGGAATATTTCATCCACCGCGCGTACGTTCCCAGCCGAAATTTCCTGTTTTAATGTCTCCAAAATATCCCGCTCTATCTCCTTCGAAGATTCCTCATGCTGAGGCAGAACCGCGCGTATCCTGGCTGTAAGCGCGGAAATATTCTCCCTGAAGCTGCCGAGCCGAGCCGTTATAGCGGCTAAATCCCCGTCGCGGCCGGCCGCCTCCAGCTCCGCCGCCTGGCGGGATACCGCCGCCGCGCCTATAGTGCCGGACACGCTTTTTAACGCGTGGACATTAGTCGTGAAATTTAGAAGCCCGTCCTCATCCGGTGGCTGCGCGAGCAGTGGCATACGTTTTTCCACATCCCTGCAATACAGGGTTATAACTTCGACGTAGATGTCAAGCTGCCCGCCTGTCAACTCTATACCACGCTTCACGTCCACCCCGTCTATTACCAGACCGTTTGCCGCGCCATCCCGCCCGTCAAGCTCGCGGGGCGCCCACGGGTGTTTCAGCCGTTCCGGTATCCAGCGCTCTAGTATTTCATACAGCTGTGGTATCTTGATGGGGGTTACCAAGTAATCGTTAAACCCATGGGCAAGGAAAAACTCCTTGGTTTCCCAGGTCTCACGCGCCGTAAGCGCCACTATGGGAACAGACTTGAAATATTCATTTTCCAGGCCGCGTATGGCCGCCACTGTTTCCGCGCCGTCCATTCCCGACATCCGCTGATCTATAAAGACCAGGTCGTAACGCTTATTTGTTATCATCTCAACCGCCCGTGCGCCGCTAGAACAATCCACCCTCACCTCAAAAGGCGCGAGAAGTCCGCGCACTACTTTAAGGCTCGCCGCCAGGTCGTTTGCCACTAATATTTCAGCCTCGGGCGCAATAAATTTTACGCCTATACCTTCGTCGATGCTGTAACAAACAGGCGGCCTGTTATTTAAGATATCAGCCACAATTCCGGGATAAACAGGCATGGGCATTACGCGCGCGTTTGGGGGCGGACTGGCTTCCGCGCAGTTTTCAGGTATCAGCACAGTCTGCGCCCAAGGTGCCAGTTTTTGCGCCGCGGCAAACCCTTCCTTAAACTGACGCGCGGCTATAAAAATATATTTCGGCTGTTCGTCGATAATCGCCCGTTTGAAGTCTTCCGCGTTCGCGGCAAGGCGGCAGCTGACGTCCAGGCTTTTAACACAAGCTGCGGCTAAGCGCGCGTAAGGTTCCCGCGCGTCATAGATTACCACGCGCTTCGCGCTTGGGAATTCCACCTGGGCAAAGGGCGCGTTGTCCTTTATCTTTTGCGGTATGGCCACTGTAAATACGCTGCCCTCGCCATACTCGCTGTAGGCTGATATATACCCGCCCATGAGCCTGCAAAGGCTGCGTGTAATAGCCAGACCCAGCTTGGCGCCCGCCGCGTTGTGGTTACGGCTGGCGGCGAATTGCGCAAAATCGCTGAACAGCTCACGCATGTCCTTCTCGCGCATACCAGTGCCCGTGTCTGTAATATCGACTACAAGCATAATTGTGTCGTCCCCGTGCACTCGGCCCGCTATGGCGATTGAAATCCAGCCTTCGCGGGTGTACTTTACCGCGTTGTTTAACAGGTTAAGCAGTATCTGCCTATTACGCGCGTAGTCGCCGATTAAGGTTTTGGGCAAGCCGGCGTCTATAACGGCGGCAAATAAAATCGGCTTGCCGGCCAGCTGTGCCCGTATTACGCCGAACACGTCGCTTAACAGCGACGCCACCTCATAGGGTGCGTGGACTATTTCAATTTTGCCCGCTTCTATTTTGGAAAAATCCAAGATGTCATCTACTATCCTTATCAGGTGCGCGCCAGCCAGCCTGATTTGCCGTACGTCGTCCCACACGCCTTGGGGCAGGCCGCCCTGACGCAGCAAAAGCTCCGCGGCGCTGATTATGGTGTTCATTGGCGCTCGGATTTCGTGGCTGGTCTTGGCAAGGAATACGCTTCTGGCCTTGGAGGAAGATTCCGCCAGCTGCGTCTGAGCCTCCAATTCCCAAGTGCGCGAGCGCACCACTGTGTTCAGGTCCGCGTTATACTCCTCCAAAGCCGCGTTTGCCGTGTCAAGGCGGTTGTAAAGCGCGTTAAGCCGCTCGGCCAAGCTGACGGCAATGCCCAAAACAAATACGAACATCCCGTAGCTCGAAATGTTAAGCGAGTAGTGAAAAAACAGAGCATCCACGATGTCCAGGCACCCGCATATAATGCCGATTAAGCTGTAAATGCCTATTCGACCTAGCGTGGTAAAGATTAGGGCGCGCAGGTATTCTTTTGCGAACGACTTTGTTTTACCGGCGGAAGCCGCCGCGTTATCCCGGATGCGCCGCAAAACATGGTAAAACAGGTAGGCAATATATATAAACACCAGGAGAGACATGGCGCTCAGCAGCTTCCCCCTGTACCTGGCGGCCATGAGGCCCTGGGCTAATACGGCGGACGTGGTTGTGCCCGTAAAAATAACCGTGGTTAAACTTATGCGGCGTTCGTTTAATGTTTCGATAAACGCGCCGAGTAACGGTATCATAATGTACACAAAGGCGTACTCCAACTGAAAAGCCAGGCTGCTATCCGCGACAAACGAGTGTATCCAGCGGCTTCGCGCTATGTAATAGACACACACGATTATGGACAACAGGCCGAAGTAGAGATTGTAATGCGCTTTGCGGTTATCGGTGAATACAAGCAGGTAATAGAATCCGGTGAATAAGAAAATTCCGCTCATTACCACGGTTATAAAGCCGTTGTAGCCGCCGGCGATGTTGGCATAGTCGTCCATATAGTAGGGCGTCTGATAATACAAGCCCACGTCCGGGTCAAGGGGGTCGCCGATTATTCTTACGGCAAGAAGATTTGTGCCGCTCGCGAGTATGGTTTTATCTATGGGAAAGAAGATATCACGCATACTCCGGTGTGTCGCGATGCGGTTGTCCGTGTCCAGGTAAACCTCGGAGCGGATAAGGGCGCCGTTTAAAAATATTTCCCAATTATCCCCGATATGCGCAAAGTATAGACCGGGGGAAGCCAGTTTATTTTCCGACAAAAAGGTTTCCGCTTCCCCGCTTAATTCAAATGGGATTATAATGGTAAACTCACCCTGACTGTCCTCCAGCGGGCGGTATTTGTCCAAGGGCAGGCCGGAATTGACCAGCCGCAAGGGCACGTTTATCCCTGAGGAGTCTGCGGGGAACCGGACCAAATCCGGGTCCAAGTGTGAAAAATTCAGGTCAAACCCCTCACGGATGTAGGCGGGGCACTCCATAAAATTAACGTACATAGGCGTGCGGCGGCCCTCGTCCCTGGGCGCGGCGTTTGACAGGTACAAGCAGCTTGCGGCAAACATGATGATTACTATGTACGACAAGGGCATAAATTTTGTATCCATTGGAAGCCCTTCCGTTAAAACATTATACTGCTGACGCATTTGAAAATTACCCCCCCCCCCGGTCTGGCTATAGAACTCGCTTAAAAAATTGTATTACAGTCTCACGATATTGTAAAGCCGGTTTAATTTAATTTATTGATTTATTATAGTTACAACAGAAAGGTTATTAACGGTATGCTTGCGATGGACAGCACAGTTGTCACGAACACCATCCTTGACGCCAGGTCGGCGTTAGCGCCGCGCTGTTTAGCGAAAATAGCGGTAATAGACGCGGCGGGCATGGCTGCAGCAAGAACAAGGGTGCCCAGTATCAGGGTGTTGGAGATAAACAACCTGAAAATCAGGAAGGTTATTACCGGAGTTATAATAAGCCGCGCGCCGACCATGACATACATCTTAAAATCGCCGGCCAGCTGACGCGGGTTGTCTTTTGCCAGCAGGGCGCCGATTATAATCATGGACACAGGGGTCATCATGCCGCCCAGCGTGACAAGCGCATCGTCCACAGGGCCGGGCAGCCGCGCGGAGGTCAGGAATAAAACAAGCCCCAAGGCGATAGCGATAATCGCGGGGTTTAACAAGATTTTGCGCGGCGTGACGGACCTGTCCGTGTCATAGCCTTTTGTGATAAGGGATATTCCAAAGGTAAAGGCCAGCAGGTTGAAGGAAACCGTAGCCACCGACGCGTAGAACAGCGCGTCATCCCCAAGGGCGGCCCGCATTACAGGGAAACCCATGTACGCGATATTCGGGAACGTAAGCGCGAACAAATACACGCCCCCGTCCCGCGCGTTTATCCCCAGGACACGGCACAGCACCCAGGCCAGCAGGGTCCCGAAAAAATATATAAAGACCGACGCCGCAAATACCAGCCCCGCTTCCAATAATAACTCCCGGGATATGGGCTTTTTCAGCGACGTGATTATTACGCAGGGCAGAATGACGTTGATTAACAGGTTTGACAGCCCAGCCGCCATTTCGTCGTTAAGCAGCTTGCGCTTTTGGCACACCAGTCCTATAAAAATGAAGATTGTCAGAGTGATTAAATTCTTCAGTACAATAAAAAACATTTTATCCATCCCTTCAAAGTCTCTCGCCTTTAGCGTATTATGTGCGTACATATGTAATAGTAAAATAGGAATGCGCCCTTCCTTAGGTGTGTTTGAAAACTGGATTTCAGCGCGAAGCGTCGAGCAAGCTCGACTATCATTGCAGCGGTTTCATTCGAAAATAGATTACATATTAATGTCATCATTAATAATAGCAGGATTACGGCAAAATAGCAAGTGTCGAACATCCGTGGCTCACTCAATTTGTGAAAGACTCGTGTCTATTCAGAGGCGCAAAGCTTATGCTTATTTGAGTGCGCGCGAAGCGCAAGAAGGGGTCTGGCAAGTTCGACTATCGGTGACGAGTCCCCATACGGGACGATTGCGCCCCTAGGATACAAGCAATATCCTAGAGGCGGGTGGCTATCCGCCCGCCGGAAGTTCCGACTGTACCCGCATCAAAAAGCGCTGCACCCGCCGCACTTAAGAAGGGGTCTGCGTCGAGCAAGCTCGACTATCGGGGGCGAAGTCCCCAGCGGGGTTTGGGGCCTAACGATGGTTTGTTCGTTGGCCCCAAGGTCTTA
>JAISYE010000200.1 GCA_031297485.1 Clostridiales bacterium | reverse complement strand
TCTTTTGACCTTCCCCTAACGGTGAACTGTCCGTTGGCCTTATCAAAAGCGTTGAGCTGTGCGTCAGATTATTCTGGCCAGTTCAGCCGCTTCCGCAATTGCGTCAATTGCTTTTCTAGCCTTCCGGGCATCTCCGATTATATAATACGGAATCTGGTGTTCCTCGCTGTATCCTTTGATTTCATCGTAATTCTTCGGCTGGGAGCCGACGGCAATCACAACGGCGTCGCAATCCAGCCGGATAGTCTCCCCGTCTTTTTCCAGCGTAACGCAATCCTCGTCTATTCTGGAACATTTTGTGTTCACTAGGGTCTCGATACCCTCGGCGTATAGGCTCTCCATTACGGAAACCCTTCTGAGCAGCCCGAGTTCCGTGCCCACCGCGTCCAGCATCTCAACCACCGTCACATGGCCGGTGGTCTCCTTTTCGGAGAGATATTCCGCAACCTCCAGACCAACCAGCCCGCCGCCGATAACAACGACTTTGCCCTTAGGCAGCGTCTTTCCTTCCAGCACGTCAGAGAAACTGGAAACATGGGGCAGCTCTGTCCCGGGAATGTTGAGCGCGCCCGGCTCGGCGCCCGTCGCCACGATGATGACGTCAGGGCCGATTTCGCGCAGCAACTCCGGCGTGACCTTGGTGTTCAGACGGATGTCCACCTTGGCCGCTTGCGCCTGCATCCCTCTTGAGACGGCGGCTTCCCGCATTTCTTCCTTACGGGGCGCTACGCCGGCCAATAGGAACTGACCGCCCAACACGCCGGTTTCCTCCGCGAGAATCGGCTCGTGCCCTCTGCGCTTAAGCGTGATGGCGGCTTCCAGTCCGGCCATACCCCCGCCGGCGATGAGCGCTTTCCTGGGGGAACCGGTCTTTACAAGGGTAAACGCCCTCTCCCTGCCTACCGCGGGGTTGCGCATACAGCTTATCTTTTTGACGTCCGGCGCAACTATTTTGTCGTAGCAGCCCTGATTGCAGCCAACGCACCTGATTATGCTGTCCGCGTCGCCGGCATACGCCTTGTTGGCGAATTCCGGATCAGCTATCTGCCCACGCCCGATCACAACCAGGTCGGTCTTGCCGGCGGCCAGTATCTCCTCGGCCTGCTCGGGCGAATTTATCCTTCCTACCCCAATGGTGACCATGCCTGTCTCCCTTTTGATTCTCGCGGCGTTATCCACGTTAAACCCTCTGGGAATATCAATGGGCGGAACTTCCAGCTTCATGCCGAAGTTGTTATGCCATATGGGGAACTTGTTCCCTCGGGACACGTCCAGAACATCGGCTCCGGCCTTTTGCGCCATCTTGCAGAAGGCGATTACTTCTTCTATTGTCAAGCCATCCTTTACATAGTCGTCCTGGGCCACGACGCGCAGCAGCAAGGGCATGTCCGCGGGGATGTTAGCGCGGATGGCTTTGATGACCTCCAGCGGATACCGGGCGCGGTTTTCCAAGGACCCGCCGTATTCGTCGGTCCTCTTGTTCATGGCGGAACTTAGGAAACAATGGGGGGAATAGCCGTGCGCGGCATGAAATTCCACGCAGTCGAAGCCGGCTTCCACCGCGCGTTTCGCCGCTGTCCCAAAGGCCGCCGTCACTTCGCGGATGGTTTCCGGCGATGCCCCGGCGACTGTCTGACCCTGAAACTGAATCTCGCTGGGGATGACCCACATGGCCTCGGGGTCGGCCATACTGGCGGAGGGGCCGCCCTGCCACAGCTGCACTCCGGCCTTGCCGCCAGCTTCGCGCACGGCGGCGGTGAATTTCCTAAGCCCCGGCAGGAACTTGTCGTCCCATATATGCAGGAGTAGATCTCTGGGGGCGGAAGGGCCGTGTACGGAAGCGGCTTCCGTCAGGTTAAGCCCGCATCCCCCCAAGGCTCTGGCAACATGATAGTCGGTGAACGCGTCGGTCACGTAGCCGTCCTTAAGGAACCCTGTGCCCATGGCTGGGAAAACAATCCTGTTTTTCAGTTCCAGACCCTTGATTTTGATTGGTTTGAACAAGTGAGAATACTTCATTGCGCTTGCCTCCTTTTTCACATTTTGCGTATCATGCTATTCGTTAAAATTTCATGGCATATAAATCATAACATTCCAAAATCCATATGTCATCGTTCAAAAACCAAAACAGCAGCTTGTCATATTGCGCTATTTGCACTACAATGAATTCAGAAGTTTCGCTTCGCGAAACCGGCGCTGAAACCTGCCCTAAGGCCGGCAGGTTTCAAAACGCGCCGCCCGACTTCTTTCGGGTTCAGATGGGAGATGAATAAGGATGATATCATTTAAGCAGATTATCAGCCGATTGGCAGGCTTTACCGCCATACACGCCAGCCGCTTGGACTCGGAATCCGTCTATGAAGACGTAAGGTTCCTTTCCCAGACAAGCGGATACCTCAAGAAGGAACGCCTCTATATTGGGTACACATCCGAACTGCCAAGCTTTACGGGCAGGTACTCGGGATGCGGGCTGATTCTTATAGAAGATACAGGGTTTGACCCCCTTGGGGTTGACGCCAGCATTGCCGTGTTCTCTGCCGGAACGGACTTGCTCCGCCTGTTCAGCGCGGCGCAGTCTCTTTTCGATTCGGCGTTCAGGTTTCAGCGCAATTCGACCACCATGCTCGCGGAGCTTTCAAAGGGAAAAAGCTTGGAAGAAATTGTGAGAACCGCCGCGGACATGCTCGGGAATTCCGTGCTGCTGCCGGATTCCTCCGGAAGGCTGATTACCGCGTTTTCTGACGGCGAGATTTCCGACCCGGCGTCAAAGGACTTGATAATGTTAGGATACGTCAAGGGGAATTTCGTGCGGGAAATGCAGAACAGCCGTATGTACGCCGGAATTTTTGAAAGCTCGAATCCCGTATTGCTGGACTGCGGGCTTTTTAAGGAGCTGCGGCGCATTGTTCAAAAAATTCAGGTACAAAAAAGAACAGTCGCCTATTTGTTGGTGCTGGAAACGGACCGTCAGTTTCGGGAGGATGATTTTGAAACCATCCATATGATTTGCGATGTAATCTCGCTCACCATGTCCATGAAGCAAGACTTTTCCAGTTATACCGGAGAATTCCACGAACATTTTATGGCCGACCTTCTTAATGGCCGTAAAACCTCCGGAATTGACCCCGCCGCAGTGGATGGCAGGTGGACTCTTGGGGACGGTGACAGGCGTTTTACGGTTGCCGCGGTCTGCGCGCCGCCCAGCTGCGCCGACCCCTACCCGTATCTGGAATATCTGCGTATGCGCGTCAAGAACAGTATTCCGGAATGTAAGTCCGTGTACTATGATAAGCACCTCGTCCTTCTGTTAAGCGCGAAAGATGAGAAAGAACGGATACGCGTGGAATACGGCGGGCCGGGCGCCGTCTGCGGGCCGGGCGCCGTCTGCGGGGCCGGAGCTTCCGGCGGGCCGGGCGCCCGGGGCCGGAACATCCGGGGCTGCGGGGCCGGAGCTTCCGGCGGGGCCGGAGCTTCCGGCGGGGTCGGAGCTTCCGGTCTGCGGGACGGGCGCCCGGGGCCGGAACATCCGGGGCTGCGGGAGCTGCTTGCGGAGGAGAATATTGGCGCGGGAGTGAGTATGAGCTTTACAAACATTATGGAGCTTAAAAAATATTACGGTCAGGCTGTTAGAGCGATAGAACTCGGTCAGCTGCTGGGGCATCAGCAAATAATGTTTGATTATGAAAACTACTATGTTTTTGACCTTCTCTGTTTGGCCGGCGCGAAGGCGGATTTGAAGGATTTTTGCCACAAAAGCCTAGAAACGCTGATAAATTATGATTTATCCAATGGTACGGATTATTTTCAAACATTGCATGAATATCTTAAGCGCGCTACGAATAAAACGCAGACAGCATCCGCGCTGTTTGTCCACAGGAACACGATGGGGCACCGCATTCATAAGATTTCCGAACTGATCGGTTTGGACCTCGCCAACGGAGAGAACTGCCTTAAATTGTTCCTGTCTTACAAGATATATGAGTTGGTAAGGCATGTTTGAAACCCCAAACCCAAGACCAAACACCAAACACCAAACCCTAAGACCAAACACCAAACACCAAACACCAAACCCTAAGACCTTGGGGCTCTGCCCCAAACCCCGCTGGGGACTTCGCCCCCAGACCCCTTCTTAAGGGCGGAGAGTATGATAGCCGAGGTTGCTCTACGCAAAAAGGATTATTTACTTTTTTCTTAAGTTCGCGCTTATGGGGCTTAACGGTTAAAACCACGAATGAACACGAATAAACACGAATACAAACCATTCGTGTCCATTCGTGTCCATTCGTGGTCTAAGGCGTGTTTGAAAATCCCTTAGAGCGCGAAATTGCGAATGAACCCGCCGCAATGATACCGGATGTTCCGGCCCGCAGCCGGCGCCCGGCCCCGGTCCAGCAAACGAGACTATCGCGCCCGCCGCCCTTAAGAAGGGGTCTGGGGACTCGCCCCCGATAGTCCAGCAAGCTAGACTATAGCGCTCGCTGCCTTTAAGAAGGGGTCTGCGTCGAGCAAGCTCGACGCAGCCCTTTTGCTGCTAGGCAGGCTAGGCGAACACAGTTCGCCCCTACGCGCTCGCCGCCCTTAATAAGGGGTCTGGGGGCCAACGAACAAACCATCGTTAGGTCCCCAGCGGGGTTTGGGGCCAACGAACAAACCATCGTTAGGCCCCAAGGTCTTAGGTCTTAGGTCTTAGGTTTTAGGTCTTAGGTTTTAGGTTTTAGGTCTTAGGTCTTAGGTCTTAGGTTTTAGGTCTTAAGTCTTAGGTCTTACTCTTTCATGTTTGGCAAGTATAACGCGGGCGAGCTGCGCCCGCCCGCATAACCTGTTGGCATTGGATGTGGAACTATGGAACTGTGGAACTATGGAACTGTGTAACTGTGTAACTGTTGATAAGGCGAAGTCACGGGAGGCCGCCATGGACAAACAATATTCACTTAGAAGCTATATTATGCGAACCATCGTTTGTATGTACGGCGTAATCTTTGTTTTGCTTATAGCGCTCACTACTTTCTCCATAATTAACTATAGAGAAAGAGAAGTGGAAACGCTTACAAATAAATACAATTCAAAATTAATTCAAATATCTCAAATAATTTCCTCCCAAGAGGAGTATATTATTGATTTGTATACAAACGACGCCGAAATAAAAACTCTGAAAGGAAGCGCGGAAAGACTGAACGCTTTTAACGCCGAAAATAAATTGTATGATAAATTAACGGCGAAAATGAGAATGGATACGCGTATGTTCGCTTTCTTGTTCAAGTACTCTAATATAAACCGATATAGCTTTTCGGCAGAAAGCATTAACCAGTTTTCGACATCTTCCCGAGCCGGCTTGGTAAATTATTTTAAAAGCTATTCAGGGAGTTTGTCAAATGGTATATGGAATAAATGCGTAGAATTTGAGGGGAATGTTTATATCATAACCTTAAGCAAAGGCGCAAAATTTTCCTTATTAAGTATGAATAGCCTTATTCAGGAAGAAGATAGATTCAGCGATGAAATGGAGAGAAATATCGCTTTTTTTATCATGAAAGACGGCGCTTTCTACGGCCTCGAAGCCGCCCGCGATTACCTTGGGACGGACGCGGGGTATCAGCAAGAATTAAAGCAGCTGCCTCAGGGCGTGTGGAACACTTGGAGCGCCGGACAAAATAACGGCTATATTTACAAAAAAGAATGCGGCAGCAGCGGCATATATTTGTACAGCGTTGTAAGCCGGTTCGTATTGGATACATTGGGCTGGTACCAGATTTTGCTTATTGTGCTATCCCTGTTATCGGCGCTGATTTTCGTTGTGTTTTTCCGCAGACTGGACCACATGATAATACGCCCCCTGCACAGACTGTCCGAAACAATGAACCAAATCAAATCCGGACATTGGGAGGTTCATACAGATACCGAAAACCTGTATGTCGAGCTTAGGCAAGTAAGCGAGGCGCTGAAATCGCTGATTTCTGAAATTGAAAGACTGACTATAAAATCATATGAAGAAAAACTCCTGCTCCAGAAAACAGAACTGGTCTATATGCAGATACAGCTTAAGCCTCACTTTTATTTAAACTGCCTTAAGACCGCCCACGCGCTTCTGGCCAAAAAATCTTATGACAAGGTCGAAAAACTGATATTAGGCATATCGGCGCATGTGAGACACCTGTTGTATAAAAAGGATTTTATGACCACTGTAAAGGACGAGTTGGATTTTGTGAAAAATTATGTGGATTTGCAAAACTGCATTACTGAACGGGAAATCATAGTAAACTATGATATTGACCATAAATTGCTTTCCTGTGAACTGCCGGTTTTAACGATTCAAACATTTGTAGAGAACTCAATTAAATATGGCATAAATGTGAATTATAAAGACACGCTGATTCTGGAAGTAAGCTTGACCTTGCTGAAAATAGACGCGGAGCGCTTCCTCGCGTTGAGTATTTGCGACAACGGCATAGGCTTTTCGGAAAAAGCGTTGGGGCAGCTGCGCCAAAAAGAAATTGCCGACACGGAGGGAATGGGCTTAGGCATAAATAACCTTAAAAGACGGCTCGCTATTATTTACGGCGAAAGCGTTGAGTATGACTTTCATAACGACGGCAGGGCTGTTTCTGAACTGATAATACCGACGCGGCCCAAAAACAGGCAAGGAGAGTGATCCGCTGTGCAATTGCTGCTGGTTGACGACCAAACGAATGTGTTAGACAGCCTTCTTGTGTTGGTTGACTGGAAAAAACTCGGCTTTACAAAAACCCATACCGCGGCAAACGCGGACCAAGCGAGAACTATACTGGATTCCGAGTCAATAGACGTCCTGATAACCGATATAGAAATGCCGGGCGAGGACGGGCTTTCGCTCTATAAATGGACAAAGGATACGCACCCTGATACCGAATGTGTTTTTTTGACCTGCCACGCCGATTTCGAATACGCAAAGGAAGCGATACGGCTCGGGGGCTTCGGGTATATCCTTCAACCCGCTACGGGCGTCGAGATAGAAACCGTTATCCGCGGGCTGCTCTTGAAGATGAAACAAAAAAGCAGGCACGCTTATTTAGAGAGAATGAGCAGCGCTATTTCCCAGCAGCGCGATGATATTCTGGACGCAAATATCGGCAAGCTGCTTGAAGGCAAAGTTGAGGACGCGCTGGATTATTTATGTAAATATGAGTTTTTGCCCGCGGAGGACGGCCCTGTGTTTAACCTTGCCTTTGCCTTTTTAATCAGGATTGTGAAATGGCATAAAAATAAGGCCGCATGGGACGATAAGCTGCTTCGTTCCGGGTTTGCAAACGTGGCTGCGGAAGTTTTCTTTGGGAAACACCCCCCCCCCCGCGTGAAGTTTATTGTATCCAGCCAGAAAAACGGCGGCGGGCCGGAATACTGGGGATTTATTTTTACCCAAAACTGGAACGGCACAAACGGGCTTAAAGAAAAAGCGCGCGAGTTTTTTGACATTTTCAGTCAGGCGCGGGATTTTTCTATAGCCGTATACGTGTCGGCAATACCCCGGCAGGATATTACGCAGGCAATACATACTATTCAGGAAACGGCTTCTGATAATGTTATAAAATCAGCGGAAATGATTGACTGCGATAATATTACGGGGCCGCCCAGCTTCGAGGGTCTGTTATATCCCAGACAGGCGGAAAAGTGGGCGGAGCTGATAAAACGCGGGGATTTTGAGCTGTTGGAAAAAGAAATCACCCAGCTGCTCGACGACGCTAAACAGCGCATGAAACTAACCTTGCGGGTTATGAAAGAAGTTAAGTACCACATAATCAGGGCTTTGAATCTGGGCATGGAGTATAACTACAGCAGCGGCTTTGACATAGGTTATTTTATCGGTGAGTTAAAGCTGAACGAGACGGATTATTGCGAGTTTATGGAAGATGTAAAAGTTTGCCTTGCGAAAGCCCTTAAACTGTCGGCGGACGAGAACGCCGCCGGGGATCACATTGACGCGGCGCTTGCTTTTATTGAGAAAAACCTGTGCAAAGAACTAACAAGGTCGCAGGTAGCCGGTCACATCTACTTAAACGAGGACTATTTTTCCAGAGCCTTCAAAAAAAAGGTCGGCAAGGGATTTAAAGATTACGTCACGGAGAAAAGGGTTGAATACGCGAGAAACCTGCTTGTTTCAACTGATTTTTCAATCGGTGTTATAGCGGCGAAAGCCGGTTACGATAATTTTTCCTATTTTGCCAAGACGTTTAAGGGCATTACGGGTATGACGCCGCAAGAGTACCGCGCTCAGTACAAGCATAAAATACAATAGTCAGATTTGTTGCATATTAAAGTCACAATAATAGCAGACGGAAAAAAATTCTCTTGTATAATATTCATGAAAGCTAAAACTTCTATATTTAAAAGGAGGATATGGTTATGAATATTTTCAAGAGTGTAACGAAAACGCTGGCCGCAGTCATGCTGGCAGCCATGCTTGCGGGCTGCGGGGGCGCGTCAAACGCCCCGGATGCCGCGCCGGGCGCAAGCGGAACAGGCGCGTCAGGGGCGGAGCCTAAAGACGCAGTTACCGTAAACGCGGCGTTCTTGAGCGTTTACAATATGGCAGACGCGCAGCTGGTGCAGGACGCTATGAACAAGATTTTGGAAGAGAAATACGGCATTAAAATTCAGCTGACATTTATCAGCGCAGGTTCGTGGCGGGAACAGACAAATATGCTGCTCACCGGCTCCGAAGCCGACCTTATGACGTATTTTATGCTCCCGCTAAGCACCTTTGTTTCAAACGGGCAGTGCCTGCCGCTTGACAAATATGTGGCGGCGGCCGGCGATAAGTTTAAGAGCCTGTTCAGCCCAGAGCAATTGTCGGGCTGCCAGATAGGCGGCGTACAGTACGCCATTCCGAACCTCCGCAACTATGGCAACGACGTAATAGTCAATTTCGACGAGGCGAAGCTGGAGCAGCTGGGTTATAAGCCAGAGGACGTCAAAACCATGGAGGACGTGGAAAAGATTCTCTACGAGGCCCACAAGGCGTTCCCAGATATTTATACGCTGGTTCCGCAGGCGTCTTCGACCTTTAGCCAGGCATGGACATGGGATGGTTTGGGAGACCAAAACAATGTCGCGGTAATTGGAAACCGAGGGCAGGACACCACAGTAACCGATATTTTCGAGAATAAGGACTTTATTGAGTTGTGCCGCAGAACGCATAAGTGGTATGAGGACGGTCTTATGATGGGCGACGCTTTAAGCAATCAGGAGACCGGCACCAATATGATACAAAACGGCGCGGCGTTTGCCGCTTTTGCCAACAGCTCGAACGCCGCGCCTCCCGCCGGCGTTACCAAGAGCGTTATATTCTCAAACTGGACGGACAGCACAAATATTTCAGCGCTTACTTTTGGCATAAATTCATTATCCAAGCATCCGGACGAGACATGGACGCTGCTTGAGGCGCTTTACACAGATACTGAGCTGATGACGCTGCTGATAGACGGTATCGAAGGCGCGCATTATGTGCTAAACAGCGACGGGACAGCTTCATATCCGGAAGGCGTAACCGCTTCCACCAGCGCTTACGGCAACGCGACAGTTTATTGGGCCATGCCTTATGCCAAGGGCGTGCCGCCGATTGTGGATTTGGGAGGCCCGGCTTTCTTTGACGAGTTAATAGCTTTTAACAACGCTTCCCTTCTTTCAAAAGGTACCGGCTTCGTTCTTGATACTGACGCGATGGGCATAACGGACGAATATACCGCCTGTATCAACGTGAAAGACAAGTATTACAACGGGCTGATGTGCGGCGTGCTTGACCCGGAAACTACCTTGCCGGCGGCGCACCGGGAAATGGTGGACGCGGGAATAGAAAAGATATGCGCGGCAAAGCAAAAGGCTTTGGACGAGCTGCTGGGACGTATTTGAAAACTTGATTCCGATAGTCGGGCAAGCGCGACGCAGCGCGAAGCTTCGGGCAAGCTCGACTAGCATTGCGGCGGTTTTGTAAGAAATTTCGCGCTTTAAGGAATTTTCGAACGCACCTTAGCGAATAAAGGCGAATAAACGGCTTTGTTTACGGTCAGGACGGTTGAAATCTCGGAACTGTCCTGACTCTTGTTTTTTGGAGGTGACTACTTAATGCCGCAAAAGACTAAAAAAACACGCGGCCTCAAAATGACGGTAACGTTGTACACAATGATGATTCCGGGGCTTATATACCTGATAATAAATAACTATATCCCCATGGTGGGCCTGCAGATCGCGTTTAAAAAATTCAATTACAGCCTGGGCATGTGGAAAAGCCCGTGGACGGGTTTGTCGAACTTTACGTATTTGTTCAAAACCAAGGATGCGCTTAATATGACCATAAATACTCTCCTGTACAATATTGTGTTTCTTATCACAGGCACTGTATTTGCGGTTTTTATTGCCATATTGCTTAACGAGCTGCGAAATGTCAGGGCAAAAAAGATATATCAGGTAATTTTCCTGATACCTTATCTAATTTCTATGGTAATAGTAAGCTATATTGTATTCGCGTTCCTCAGTTTTGACAAGGGTTTTATAAATAACTCCCTATTAAAACCGCTGGGATTGCCCGCCGTCAACTGGTATATGCAGCCAAGCTATTGGCCGTATATTTTAACGGGAGTAAATCTATGGAAAGTATTCGGCTACAGCAGCATTATTTATTACGCAACAGTCATAGGCATTGACACCGCCTTATACGAAGCCGCCGTTATCGACAGGGCGGACGCGTGGCAGCGCATATGGCACGTCACCCTGCCGGGGCTTAGAAATACAATTATTACCCTCACCGTGCTGGGAATCGGCAGAATATTTTATTCGGATTTCGGTTTGTTCTACCAAGTGCCGCAAAACAGCGGGGTGCTCGCCAATGTGACGCAGACCATTGACGTGTACGTATACAAAGGGCTTACGCAGCTAAACGACATAGGCCGTTCCTCCGCCGCCAGCTTTTATCAGTCTGTGGTGGGCTTTGCGCTGGTATTGACCGCGAACTTTGCCGTAAGCAAACTGGACAGAGACAGCGCGTTGTTTTAAGAAGGGAGGATAATATGGAAAACATAGTCTCAAAGAACATAGCGGGACAAATTGTAATGCACATCATATGCGTCCTGCTGTGCGTAACCTGCGTGGCGCCTTTCGCGCTTTTAATAGTTTCGTCCTTTACGCAAGAGGCCAGCTTGGTTCAAAATGGGTATTCCTTCCTGCCGAAGGCGTGGAGTTTGGAAGCGTA
>JAISYE010000199.1 GCA_031297485.1 Clostridiales bacterium | reverse complement strand
CCCTCCTTCACTCAAGACCTTTTCATCGCCGCCTAACGATGGTTTGTCCGTTGGCCCCAAACCCCGCTGGGGACTCATCCCCAGACCCCTTCTTAAGGGAGGCGGTCGCAGCGTTTTTTGGTGCAGGTATAGCCCTTTTTAAAAAGGATTGTCTATTTTTTTCTTAAGTTCGCGCTTATGGCGCGAAATCCCCAGCGGCGCGAACTTAAGGTTTGGGGAAGGTCAAATCACTAAGACCAACGGACAGTTCACCGTTAGAGGCCTAACGATGGTTTGTTCGTTGGCCCCAAACCCCGCTGGGGACTCATCCCCAGACCCAGCGATTTTGGTGCAGGTATAGCCCTTTTTAAAAAGTGGTCTTAGATTTTAACCTTTGGTCTCTGATTTTCATGTTTAGCAAATGTATTCGTTCGTAAGTATAATGGAATTAAATTTCTTCTCCCAGCAGTTCTTTTACGGCTACGAAGCGGTTTTCCGCTATGCTTTTATTGGCCGCAACGCCTATAACCGCCGATAACACGCCCTCACGGGACCCGGCGCGCTGCCGCAGCGCGTCTTTGTCTTTAGAGCCGCCGCGCAAAAGCATCCGCAGCATTCTTTCATCCCCGCCTCCGTGTGTTTCGTAAATTTTTTTCATGTCGTAAACTAACCGTTCTCCTCTGTGGTTATATACCGCCACATGATTGTAAGGCTCGTCCGCCGGTATTCCCGACGTGTAAGAGGCGGCCTCCAGCCTCCCGCCGGTTCCGTTTACCGCCATGCGCCAGCCTTCGTATGGATTGTACGCGGACAGTGAATATGTCAATATCGCGCTTTCGTATTTTACGGTAAGTGACATATTGTCATAAATGTCAATTTCCTCCGAGAATACACAGCGGTCGCGATAATAGCCGTCCGCAGACTCCGCGTCAAAAAACATGCGCTTAATATATTCCGTTTCGCCATCCCTGTAGACAAAGGCGCACTTCTCCCTGTGCCCGCAGTTAAGGCAGCGTTCGCCGCGGAAAGCCCCGTTTTTGCCATAAAAACGCAGCGCTCCGTGGGCACCCACCTTTTCCGGGGTTTGCCCGACAAGCCAGTTAACAATATCAAAATGATGCGTCGCCTTGTGTACCAGCAGCCCGCCGGAGTTCTTAAGGCGCCGGTGCCAGCGCCGGAAATAATCCGCGCCGTGACTGGTGTCGAGCATCCATTCCAGGTTAACGCTTTGAATCTCCCCCACCGCGCCGCCCAGCAGCAGTTCCTTAAGCCTCGCGAATATTGGCATAAACCGGCAGTTGAACGTAACTTCCACTTTTCGGCCATATTCCCGCTCGGCGCGCAAAATATCCAGCAGCTGAACCTCGTTTACAGCCAAGGGCTTTTCACATATCACGTCGCAGCCTTTTTCAAACGCGCGGCGAATATAAAAACTATGGAAACAATCCACAGTTGTAATGATGACCACGTCGGGTTCGGCACTGTGAAGCATTTCATCAAAACTCGCGTACACTGGAATTTCTCCGCCAAGGCCTTGGCCTACATACCCGGCGCGCAGCGGATTAATATCGAACAGCCCCGTAAGCCTTGCCTCGTCTCTGTAACGTTCGGTTATCGCCTTTGCGTACATAAGAAAACCACGCACGCCCGTACCCGCAATGCAATACGTCCTCATAAACCCCTCCTGGCAAATAAAATTATAAAGAACACGTATTCTTTGTAATAAATATTTTTAATTGCGCATATTTTAGAACACGTGTAATTTTTTGTGTAAAAAAAATTGCCTTAGGACTGAAGGAAGAATAAACTCCCAAGTTTGAAAATTACTTTGCGAAAAATGCGCTGCTATTGTTTAGCCATCCTTATTCTTTAACGTCCAATTTCCGCACGGATTCCCTGACAATAAGCTCCGGCACAATAATTTTAAGCGTTTCACCGCGCCGCTCGCCATGCTGGCAAAACACCTCATAATCGTCAAGCACAAGTTTAATCAGCTCATGGATAGAAGGGCTTACCGTATCCAGCCGTACAGGATAAACCGAAAACTCCGGGATATCGTCATAAGAAACAATGGAAAGCTCGTCGGGTATACGAATGCCCAAACTTGAGAGGACATTGATCATGGCAAACGCGGACCCCTGAGAATCCAGTATAAGGGCCGTCGGACGGTCCCTGCCGCGCCACAGCGCAGTAAACCTTTCGGCCAAGCCGTTTTTGCCTTCCGTGCCATAATAGAAATCATTAGGCGCGGTAATCATATATTCAGGGGTAAAATGCAAGCCATTATGCAAAACGCCCTTCATGTAGCCCTTTATTTTTTCCGGATCTATGCCGACAAACGCAATTTTTTTGTGCCCCATTGTAGAAAGATACTGCATGGCGGAAAAGATACCCTCGCTGCGGTCTATAAGTATGAGATTAGCGCCTTCCGTGCGGCCGCCGCCTATTATGGTAATCTGCCCTTTAAAATGCTCCTTTTCGCGGATAAAATCGTCCTCCGGCATCCACATTGGCGAAAACCAGCACACCACATAATCAATAAAATGCTCGTTAAAATTCCTTAAAGCATGGGTTGCGCCCGACATGGAGACAAATACGTCAATCCTCCGTTTCGCGGCCTCTTTATGCAGCGTATCGCAGAGGTGATAGTAAAACAAACCCTCCACGTCAGGCCAAATAAGCCCCAAACTGCGATTACGCTTGTTCGCCAGGTTCCGCGCCGCGTAATTAGGCACATAGTCCATTTGCTTGGCAATGCGCTTAATACGTTCGCGTGTTTCCTCGCTTACTCCAGAGGCGTTGTTCAGCACCTTTGAAACCGTGGGATGGCTTACGCCGGCCGCAGCCGCAATATCTTTAATTGTAACATTGGACATGTAAATCCCCGCTTGTTTGTTTGTTTTTCGCAATCCACATTTTGTTAAGGCGTGTTTGAAAAATTCCTTAAAGCGCGAAATTTCGAATGAAATTTTTTTTAATAAAATTATTATACTACACGTGTTCGCATTTGTCAAGGGGTAAAATTATAAAATTCCCCATTATTTTTATGTCTATTCACGAGGTGCAAGGCTTATGCTTATTTGAGCGCGCGAAGCGCAAGAAGTGGTCTTCTTGGGGACGATACACTCAATATCGTAGGGGCCGGATGGCAATCCGCCCGTAACGGTGAACATGAACTGTGCGGGCGCTGTGGGTTTTGTGGCCGCGCAACTTTGCGGTTAAGCCCGCCTGTTCCAAGTTGCCGCGCAGGGGGAGTTCCACGGCGCCAATGACGTCCGCCAGGTTGGATACAGTGACGTAGAAACGGTCGCCTATTAAACGGGCGGGTATCTTTGTCTGCCTGCCCGCGTATTCTATCTGGAGCTGGTCGGGATTGTTCATTATATATCCCACGCCAACTAATATGAATCTGAACAGCTTTGGGGTAATTTTATTTTAAGGCGTGTTTGAAAATTCTTTAAAGCGCGAAATTTCGAATAAAACCGCTGTAATTTCGCGCTGGAATCCAGTTTTCAAACAGGTCCTAACAAAATTACATGGAAATGTATCGCATCGTATCCTCGTGGAATTCTTACGAAGATATAATTTCCTAAAATAAACAAGTGGTATTGACATATAAAGTGTGCTGTAATATGATATTTACCATAAAGGCGCAAAGTTATCCTGCCCTTGCTGGTAATAGTTTGAGTATGAGATATTGGGTGAGGAGGTTAGTTTATGAATTTAATACACGGCGACCGAAATAGAATTGACCGCAATTCTTTTTTCTTTCAGGATTTTATTAGCACAGGAGTGCTTTATGTGGACAAAACAAAGTTTATAGAGCACGCATGTGCGATTCCGGAGG
>JAISYE010000198.1 GCA_031297485.1 Clostridiales bacterium | reverse complement strand
ACATGAACACACAAACGCTCACAAATTCAGCCGCAACACTAAGTGAAATGAGCTTGTCCACGTCCGTGTTGATTATTGCGGCCTGGTCTATGACTACTAAAAACGCTATACTAAGGCGCGAAAAGAAATGCACTTTTCACGCCGGTTGTTGGTTGCTCACACACGAAAACACTGAAAGATTTTTAGAAGATGTTTTCGTGTATGAGTATAATTACCTTATGCTTATAATAACTCTGTTTTGAAAATTTGTCAATAGACGAATCAGTACTGCAGTTCCACCAGCATGGCCGGTTTGTTCACGTGGGCTTTGCGCGGCAGGAACACCATGTCCGCGTAACCCTTGTCTGCCGGCATCTCCCGAATGATTGTGTAGTATTCTCGCGCGCTGTAATACGCCAGCGACACCGTGTATGCCAGCGCGTTTTCGTCGTTGTACGCCAGGTGTGAGGTTTCGTCGTGCGCCGCTTCTATATACCGCGCCACCGCCTCACTATCACCGCGCCAGGTGGCCCGCAGCAGATCGTCCGAGGCGTTGACAGCGCGGATAACCTCATGCCACCCCGCGCCGCGCATGGCGCTCACAAACTCGCCCGCGATTTCCTTGTTGGGAATGAACACTTCCCCGGTGTCCTGGTCATATCCCAGGTAGCCCAGGTGTATGAGCAAGGTCAGCACGTCGTCAGAACTCGCGAACGTCACCATGTCGTTGGTAAAAGTCCGCGTGTCGATTTTTTCTTTCCCGCCGGCCAGCAGCCGGACGATGGCGTCCTTCAGCCCTTTATAATTAAGCTCGGCGTATATTTTTAGGGCTTCGTAGGTCTCCGTCTTGGTCCAGTAGGTGTTGAAGCGCTTCTTTAAAAGCGCCGCCGTCACGGACTGCGGGCAGTATACCGCTGGGATATCAGGGAAACGGTAGCCGTTATACCAGTGCGCCATTTCGTCATAATCCATTTGGTACGCTTCGCACAGCCGCCGCACCTCATCATGGGTAAAGCCCGCATACTGCGCCAGCGGGCCGGGGTCGGTCATGGAAAACTCGTCGAACATATTTAGGGCGGAATGTGTGCCGTATTTCTTAATCGGAAGGATGCCTGTTATATACGCCAAGGCCACGTATGGCCTGTCTTTCAGGAGGTCGCGCAGGAAATCAAGATACGCTTCCTGCGCCTTTTCGTCGTTCCGGTATTCCCTGAACACGCAGTCCCACTCGTCGATGATAAACACAAAGGGCGTCTCCGCTTCGTTAAAGACTGCCTCCAAGGCGTCGGTCAGACACTCGCAGCCGGCGCTTTGGAGGGCAGGGTACGCTTTTTCAAACTCCGCCAAAACCTTTTTTGTCAGATAGCCGACAAACTTCGTCATGTTATCCGTTTTGCTTAAAAAGGGCTGCATATTCAAGAAGATAACATTGTATTGGTTCAAGTGTGTTTCAAAATCCGGGTGGCCGGCAGATGCCAAGCCGGAAAACAGCGCCTTGGAATCGCAAGCGCGGCCGTAGTAAGCCATGAGCATTTCGGCGGCCACGGTCTTGCCGAACCGGCGCGGGCGGCTGACACACGCGTATTTTTGCTTTGTGCGCAGCACTTTATTGGTATAGGCGATCAGTCCGGTTTTGTCCACCCAGATTTCAGAACGTATCGACGTGGCGAAACCCTCGTTGGACGGGTTTAAATAAGTGCCCATGCGGCACGCCTCCCTTCGCGGTCATGTACAATGATACCACAAACGGCGCGTCTGCCGCAATATGCGCGCTTACGTCAGTATTTAAGTATTATCATAATTTCCATACCGGAGTCATTCTCCTCGGTTACGTATTCTGCCGCCACTCCAGAGTCGTTCATAATATCTACCGCGTTCTTGATGGTATTGGTAAATATTTTTATGTCCCGCACACATCGTTTCAACCTCAAGGGCGCCGCCGGGCCTTTTTGCGGGTACCTCTTTTTCTCCAGCACACTGTCCACCAATTCTTCTGTCTTTTTTACGGTAAGACCCAAGGCAGTTACCTTCCGCAGCACCATCACCTGGTCCGCCTCGTCCTCCAGTTTCAGAAGCGCGCGGGCGTGGCGCTCCGTTAAGTTATTCTCCAGCAGTATCTTTTTGACCGCGTCCCCTAATTTTAAGAGCCGGATTTTGTTCGCTATGGACGACTGGCTCTTGCTTATTTTGGCTGCCAATTCCTCCTGGGTAAACCCGTAGTCGCGCATAAGGTTTTGAAACCCTTCGGCTTCCTCTAAAAAATTCAGATCCTGCCGCTGGAGATTTTCTATTATCGCCAGTATCGCGCTGTCCGTCTCGCTTATATTGACGACTAGGGCGGGTATACTCGTCAGGCCCGCTATGCGCGACGCTCGCAGCCGGCGCTCACCCGCCACCAGTTCATAGGCGCCGTCCGCAATCCGCACGCTTATTGGCTGCAGTACTCCGTACTCCCGTATGGAGCGCGCCAGTTCTTCCAAGCTCGCCATATCGAAAAAGCGCCGCGGCTGATATGGGTTCGGCTTAATCAAATCCATCCGGATTTGCAGTATCTCGTCAGACACTTGCAACGCACTTGTCATGTGATTACACCTCTTTCGGCTTTCATTTTTTGTCCCTTTTGAAACAGGACCTTATAAAGTTTAACATTTTCCGCAGGCGGGTAATGAATTGACTGAATTGCCGCACTTGTTTCTATCCGTCAGAATACTGTATGGTTCCCTATCAATTCTTGACGAATTTTCCCTGTTTAGTTCCTTTCTTGATTCTTTGCCATATTTCATTGCGCTTTTTGCTTACGATTTTTTTTAATGGTATAGAATTATCGCGCGTTTTATACTCGTGAACGAATACATTTGCCAAAGGTCAAAGGTCAAAGGTCAAAGACCAAAGACCAAAGACCAAAGACCTTGGGGCTCTGCCCCAAACCCCGCTGGGGATTTCATCCCGGACCCCTTCTTAAGGGCGGCGAGCGCAGCGCTTTTTGATGCAAGTACAACCTTTTCAATAAAATAGATTGTTTATTTTTTTCTTAAGTTCATGCCATACCTAAAAGCCCGCAAATATTTTTATAAAATATTTTTTCCTTAGCTTCCCAAGAAAGCCCGAGTTTCTCCAGCCGTTCAAATTCGCTTGCTGCGTCCCACATGGGGTAATCTGTACCGAAAATAATCCTGTCCTCGCCGAAAGCGTCCACAAGCCGCCGTCCGCGTTCAGGCGTCATAAAGGCCAGGGAACTGGAGGTGTCCACCCATACCCGGCGGCCAGCCAGCAGGCGTTCGGACTCATCCCATTCCGACCAGCCGCCGAAATGGGCGCAAATCATATCCAGTTTCGGGAAGCGTGTCAGCACATTTGCCGCCCTGCTTGGGCTTGAAAATTTGTAACGGTAGTCCCCTGTGTGAATCAGCAGCGGAAGCCGGCCTTCCAACGCGGAATAAATTCTGTCGAGTTTTGGCTCGTCAATATAAAACCGCTGGAAGTCCGGATGTAGCTTTATACCGCGAAGCCCCAGCCCGGTTATCCTGTCCAGTTCCTGTTCAATATCCTCCATATCCTGATGCAGGGTCGCGAACCCGATGAACTTGTCCTGGTGCTCGGCGACCGCCTTGGCGATAAAATTATTTATGCTCTCCACCTGCTCCGGCACAGTGGCCACGGAATGCACCAGGTGCATGGCAATGCCGTCACGGGCGCCGGACTCTAAGAGTGTGCCCACCGTACCGTCGTATTTTACCGGTATATCATAAAACTCGCTTATACTGCCCGAGGCTTTTACCGCGATTTTGTCCGGGTAAATATGCGCATGGGCGTCAATTACTTTCATAACATGCTCCTCAGCGGGCGGACACAGTCCGCCCCTCTATTATTATACTCGCGAATGTTGAGATTTGCCACATTAAAACCGCCGCACTTCATGGTACTTAAGAAGGGGTCTGGGGACGAGTCCCAGCGGGGTTTGGGCAGCGCCCCAAGGTCTTAGATTTTCATGTTTGGCAAATGTATTCGTTCATGAGTATAACAGATACAGACCGCCTACATCATCACTACCTGCAGCATCTCCCTGACGTTCGCCGCGCCAAAGACCCTCACGCCTTCCACGCCGCGCAGGCCCTTCAAATTGGCCTGGGGCAGCACGCATTGGGTAAAGCCCAGCTTGCGCGCTTCCGCCACTCTCCGTTCCGCCATGGTTACAGCGCGCATTTCGCCTGCCAGCCCTATTTCACCCAAAATAACAGTGTGCGGCTCCAGCGCCTTGTTCTTAAAACTGGAGGCCACAGCCGCCACAACAGCCGCGTCAGCCGCCGGCTCCGATATTTTCATGCCGCCCGCCACGTTTACATAACTGTCGTAGCCGGCTATCTGAAAGCCTGCCTTTTTCTCCAATACCGCTATTAACATAATAACCCTGTTAAAATCCATACCGCTGGCCATGCGCCTGGGCATTCCAAACCCAGTCGGCGCCACAAGGGCCTGAACTTCCGCCAAAATCGGCCGCGTGCCCTCTACCGTGCAGGTCACCACTGACCCTGACGCGTTAATCGGCCTGCCCGCCAGCATATACTCCGATGGGTTCGTTATTTCCGCCAGGCCGTTCTCACGCATTTCAAACACTCCTATTTCGTTGGTCCCGCCAAAACGGTTCTTAACGGCCCGTATCAGCCTGTAGCTTTCCCCGCGCTCACCCTCGAAATAAAGCACTGTGTCAACCATGTGCTCCAGTACCCGCGGCCCCGCTATGGCGCCTTCCTTCGTCACATGCCCCACAATTATCACGGAAATGTTCAGCCCTTTCGCCAGCCGGATAAACGCCGCGGTACACTCACGCACCTGGGTTACGCTGCCCGGCGCGCTGGCCATCTCGGCCCGGTATATGGTCTGTATGGAGTCCACTATCAACATGCGCGGAGACGACTGCCGCACCGCCTGCTCCACCCCTTCGAGGCTGGTTTCGGAAAGGAGCAGCAGATTGCCGGTGGTAACGCCCAGGCGCTCGGCCCGCAGCTTGACCTGCCGGACCGATTCCTCGCCTGAGACATATAATATTTTATTACCTTTTTGCCCAATGTTTTGGCAAATCTGCAAAATAATTGTGGACTTCCCTATTCCAGGGTCGCCGCCAATAAGCACCAGGGAGCCTTCCACAATACCCCCGCACAGCACCCTGTCAAGCTCGCCTATGCCTGTTCTTAACCGAGTGTCGTCCGTTACGGCCACATCCCGAAGCGCGGCAAACGCCTCCGGGCCGCGCGGCAGAGTTTGCGCCGCCGGCCTTGCCTGTACCGTCGGAACTTCCGATTCTTCCAGCGTGCCGAAAGCCCCGCAGGAAGGGCATTTGCCAAGCCATCCCGAGGTTTCATATCCGCAGGCGCTGCATACATATAAGTGCCGCTGCTTCGCCATTAAACTTTTTCTATTCTTATTGCCTGCGGATCGGCGCTAAGATATACGCTGAAATTGACTTTGCCCGATATATTCGACTTTGCGCTGCCAACGTCCGCCCCGTTTATAAATATTCTGTATTCCTGACTGGGTTCAAGCTCCAGCGTAACTTTTGTGTCTCCTGCGCCTTCCAGCTCAAATGAAACCACTGGGACCAGAACTTCTGGTGGGACCGGAACTTCCGGTGGGGCCGGAACTTCCGAAGCTTTAAAATGACGCACCGCGGAACCAGGAACAGACTCAAACAACAACTTTGAGTTCTTCTCCAGCCGCGTTATTTCGTTATGGGTTTTTACATTATATATGTTCCCATTCACCTCAAAGCCGTCCGCCTTTTGCTTCCGTTTTACAGCGTAGCTGCCGAAACTAATTGTTTGGTCGTCTTCCAAACGGATCACTTCCTGGTCCGGAACTTTCGGTTCTATTACCGCCATTGGCTTATACCTCCTTGTTGGGCTAATTCCGCCGCTGCGACTTTTATTTTTTAAGCAGGCGAACGCAGTTCGCTCCTGCCTCTAAAATACCAGATAATTATAACACGCAGGCAATACATTATTCAATCGGGTTCGAAACTTTGAAACTTTCGCGCTATATCAAATCCACCATACTGAATGTGGGGAGTATAACAGCCAGCATGATAAACGCCAGCACGCCTCCCAGCAAAATAATCATAACCGGCTCTATCATCTTATTAAGCCGCGAAGTCTGTAACGAGAGTTCTTCGTAAAACCGCGCCGCGCAATTGGCCATTGCGCGCGCCAGGGAACCTGTTTCGCAGCCTGCGGAAAGCATGACGCCTAAAAATGGCTCCAACCCTGGCACAGAATCCGCCGCGTGTTCCAGCGGCGCGCCCTGCTGGACTTTCCGCGCCTCGTTCTTTAACGCCCCGCGCGTGATCACGTTCCCCACGACCTCCGCCGCGGCGTCTATGGCCGGCGCGACTTCCATTCCCGACGAAAGCAGGATGTGCATTGCCTGTGAAAAATGCAGGTTTACTCTCTTCCGGTGCACGCCGCGCACTATCGGCGCGTTCAGCTTAAGCCAATCAACGCAGCTTCTCCCAACAGGTCCGCGTGAAAAAGCGAATACAGCGGATACCGCCGCGATTAGTCCCAGGAATATAGCCGCTAAATGCTCCGCCGCGAATTTATTTACCCCAAGCAATATCCTCGTCGGCAGGGGCAGAGGCATGTCCCCTGAGGCAAAAACAACCGCGTAACTGTGCACAACATAGATAATGAAAAGAGCTATTACCGCAATCATCATAAAGGCCACAATCACCGGATAAATAAGCGCGTTCCGCAGTTCCTCGTCCGCGAAGCTCTCCTTTTCATAAAATTCCGCCATTCTGCTAAAGGTCAGCGCCAGACCGCCCTGTTCGCCCACTTTTGTCATTTCTATCATCAAATCGGGGAAAAAACGCGCGCGCCGCATTGCCAGCCACAGGCTTTCGCCGCGCATTATTGACTCGTAGAGTTCGGTCATTATTTTCTTTATTTTCCCGCCAATATTATTCTGACCGCGCAAATACAGCAACGTTGCGCTCAATGATAGACCAGACTCAATAAAATAGTAAAATCCTCTGCAGAAACCGGCCAGCTCTTTTTTGGAGAGTTTGGCCCTGAAAGAAAAAAATCCGCGGTACTCCCGCAAGTCAATCAGGTTCGGGTACATTTTCAGCAGGTATTCCTCCGCCTCGGCTCTGCTGGCTTTATTTATTTTGCCCGATATGCGCTCCGCATTTTCGTCAATAATCTTGTATGCAAATACTGGCATTTTGCAAACCTCCTTGGACGTGTTAGAAAACTAGATTCCAGCGCGAAATTGCAGCGGTTTTATTCGAAATTTCGCGCTTTAAGGAATTTCCAAACACGCCTTAACAGTGAAGCCGCTGCGTTGCAGGGGTGAACTATGCCCACCCGTTTAATATATAATAAGCCGCTTGTGGAAAAAAGTAAAATCAAATATAATTA
>JAISYE010000197.1 GCA_031297485.1 Clostridiales bacterium | reverse complement strand
CAAGCTCGACTATCGGGGATGAAATCCCCAGCGGGGTTTGGGGCCTAACGATGGTTTGTTCGTTGGCCCCTAACGGTGAACTGTCCGTTGGTCTTAATCTTTTGACCTTCCCCTATCTTTAAGTTCGCGCGTATGGGGCAGAGCCTCAAGGTCTTAATCTTTTGACCTTCCCCATTCCTTAACTTCGCGCCTACGGGAATAACCCCCTAAGGCTGGCGGACGCGCAGGTAGGCGTCCATGGCGCGGGTGGGCGAGCCGTCCCCTCGCCAGGCACTCAGGTTGTAGCCGCTCCAGGTTTTCGCGCCCTGCGGCTCCCAATAGAACATACCCTTGCACCTGGGCGCGAGCGCGCATTGTTCCAGAACGCTTACCAGCAAATCATAGCTTTCCTGTTCTTTTTCATCCTCGCCGCCGGTTTCGACTACCATAACGTCCTTGCCGAAGCGCTCCGGCAGCGTGATAAGCGTCCGGCCCAAGTCCCCTATAAGCTCGCGGTTCTCCGCGTTCAGCCACCAGGGGTAATAGGACAGCCCGATCATATCAAACCGGCAGCCATACCGCTCCAATTGGTCAAAGTAATTTACACAAAATTCCGTGTCATTGCCTTCGGCCAGATGGATAAGGGTCAGTGTCTCCGGCGAAACTGCTTTCACCGCGTCATGCCCTGCGTTGTAAATACGCGCCAGGTTCGCGAAGTTGTCTGTGCCGCCGTCTGGAAGCAGCAAGCCCGGATTGGTTTCGTTGCCTAGTTGAACCCACTTTGGTGTCAGCCCTCCGCGCAGAAACGCGGCTACAGCGCCGCGGGTATATTCCGTTACGGCCTCCAGCAGTTCTTCAAAGGATAAATGTTCCCAGGCGGCGGGTTTGTGTTGATTCTTTGGGTCGCGCCAAGTATCGCCGTAATGAAAGTCAACCATAATGTCATATCCCATCCGCTGCCCCCTGAGCCCCATAGCCAAAGTCTCCTCCGTGGAACAATGGCCGCTGTGCGGATGGCTGGACGGGTTAATCCAGGCGCGAAGCCTGAGGGCGTTAAGGCCGTATTCTTTGAGGGTGAGCAAACAGTCCTGGGGTTTTCCGTTTCTGTTTCTGAACGGAAAGCCTGTCGCCTCCATCATTGGCAGCCAGCTTACATCCGCGCCCGCGGCGAATTTTTGACTAAACGCAATTTCCTTCATTCCGTAGTTCCTTTCTTGGGGAAGGCGGCGTGGTTATACCCGAAGGCGCTGTGATTTGCCTTGGGGGCTCGCCTACATAAGCGCTGATTGCCTTTTGAAAATGTATTCGTCCGCCCGTGAGTATAAAATATATCTTTGCGCAACCGTTTCCCTTAAATATATTTTATCATTGCCGAGGTTTTTGTAAATACTAATATTGTACAAATTTGCGGGTAAAATTTTGTGTAATACAGCCAAAATGCCGCAATAAAAAAACGCGTCTAAAATGAACGCGCTTTTTTATTGCGCAACTGTTGCGCAATCAGGCTTTTATTTCGTAATCCAGGAGCACTGTCGCGGGGACATCCTGCCCTTTGAGTTTCCGAATAAGTATTTTGCAGGCAAAACTGCCAAGCTTCGCCGGGTCCATCTCCACAACGGGGATTTCCGGATGAAAGGTCTTGAGGAAGTGACTGCTGTGGAACGCGGCGATATTGATCCCTTCTTGGCGCGAGGGAACCAGGCAGCCAAAACGCCCGCCCCCTTCCAGGAGATGCAGCAGGGTCGCGCACAGAGCGTCGTCGCCGCAGATAAAATTCCTGACACCCTGGCCGTACAGTTCTTTGAAGGTTTGGCAGACCGCGTTTTCGTCATTGAGGTCCCAGTGTATGATTGGTGAAAGATTGTTCCGGATTGTAAAGGCGTCGGTAAACCCTTCGGCGCGCGTCTTGTTCACCTGGAAATTTCTTGGCGTGAGCAGCAGCGCGATTGTGCCCTGCCATAAATCAATAAGCCGCAGCGTTAGGTTGCGGAAGGCCGCCCGGGCGTCATAAGTTATCTGGATAATGCCCGGCACGCCTGTGGAACCGGTCAGCACAATCGGAAACTCGGCACGGGCAAGAGCCTCCAAAGCGCAGTCCCCTATGATGGTGCTTGAAAGCACGAGCCCGTCAGCCTTGCGGCTGTTCACAATACGGCTGACCTGTTCCGCGCGGTCCCTAACCACAATGACATCGTATGAATTCTCCGCGGCAACCGCGGCAACGCCGTACAGACATTCAAAAAAATACCCCGCTGTGCTGGATTCCTGCATGAGCGGCATGGAAAACGCGATATTCTGGGTTTTTGTGGTGGCGAGATTCTGGGCGGCGGCGTTGGGTGTGTAACCTGTCTTAGCGATATAGTTCAGAACCAGTTCCCGTGTCTTTTGCGATACCCTGCCATTGCCGCTGATTGCCCGCGATACCGTTGACTTGGATAAGCCGAGTTTTTTCGCGATGTCGTTGATTGCCAATACTTCCACCTCTGTTCGATTCTAATTTTATACTCGTCTCATTCCCAGATAAACCATTCGTGTATGTTGTAGAATTCGTTGTTGATGGCCGGGCGTTTTTCCCCGTATATCCTGGTGTCGGTCAGCACGGCCGATTCGCGGAATACAAGGCCAATGCAGGGCAGGTCGCCGGCGAAAAGCTTTTGATATTCGCTGTACGCCTTTATAAAATTGTCCTCGTCCGATATTGTGGGCAGTGACGAGAGCAGGGCGTCCATTATGTCGCTGCGGTAGCTGAAATAATTGCCGCCCTCGTTAATGCCTGAGGAATGGAACGCGAACGACGGGTCCGGCGCCGGCGCCAGCCTGAACCCACCTACCATCAGGTCGAAGTTTTTCTCCTTAAGCCGCTTTTCATATTCCTCAAAGGGCAGCGCGGTGATTTCGCACTGTATACCGGCTTCGGCAAAATTTTCTTTCAGAATAGCCGCTATCTTGACGCGTTCGGTATTTTCTTCGTTTACCAATATTTTGAACGAAAGGGCAAGGCCCCCGTCCTGTTTGAACATCACGCCCTCGGCGTTCAGCTCGTACCCCGCGTTTGTCAGAAGGGCGCGCGCGGTTTCCGGGTTGTATGGGTATGAGGCTGTAACAGGCTCGTACAGCCAGCTGGCTGGGCTGATTGTCGTAAGCGCCGGCGCCGCGTGGTTAAGAAACACCGAATCCTCAATTAACCGGCGGTTTACCGCGTGGGCCACAGCCTTGCGCACTTGCAGGTCGCTTAAGGCGCGGTTGTTGAAATTAAACCCGATAAAGTCAAAAGTTGTGTTTACATAGGTGGTTACCTCCGCTTGTTTTGTGCCGGTGTATTTTCCCCACTCGCTCATGGTTGTGACCATTTCGTCTATTATCCCATGGGAAAACGCCAGCATTTCCGTTTCCGCGCCGCTGATGGTTATTATCCTTACAGAGTCTATAAACGGCGGGGTGGCGTAGCTGTCGTTGCGCGACAGGACCATTTCGCGTATATTGCTGTATGTTTCCAGCTTATAGGGGCCGTTGCCCATTGGAATGTAGGGCGACGTGTTTCTGTCTGAATAATAATGGCGCGGTATTATTGGAAAACACAGACGATATGGGTCGTAGCCAACTCTGCGCGTATAATTTATCCTTAAAGTGTATTCATCAATAACGGAAACGGTTCCCACGTCCTGAAAGCAGGCTTTGTAGACAGCGGTTTCCGGGGCGGTTCTAAGGACATTAAGGGAGTAGGCGGCGTCGTCCGCCGTAACAGGCTCGCCGTCCCACCAGAGTACGCCTGCCTTAAGCACAATGTCCACGCTGGTCCCTTCTTCCGCGAACGTAAAGGATTCCGCGAGAAACGGCACGGGTTTCTGGCGTTCGTCCAGTGCAACAAGGGGTTGAAACATAAGCTTGAACACCTTGTCCGCGGTTATGTCCTCGTTTAAAAGGGGGTTATTGGTTTTGGGAATGTGCATTGATATGTTTAGCGTACCCCCGCGCTGCTTTGTCAAAACGCGGGGGGCGGGCGTGGGCGTTGGCGCCAAGGGGGTCGGCTCGGGCGTCGCGGGCGCCGGCAAAATGTATTGGCAGCCTGTAAATAGTATGAGCGATAAAATTAACGCAACTATTGTTTTCATTGTTCTATGCCCTTCAATTTCAGCAGAAGATTATAAATACGCATGTTTGTCTTAACCCTTGAAATGTAAACCCGTGTTTCCTTAAAGGGAATATATTTCAGAGTTTTGCCGTCGTCGCTGCAGCGTTTGTCCAGAAGCCACTTGGCCACGTTGCCTTCGCCGGCGTTATAAGCCGCCAGGGTCAGCTCCAGGCTTCCCCCGAACTGTTTGTACAGCTTGCTGAGGTAATAGCAGCCCAGTCGGATATTTATTTCCGGTTCGTATATACGCGAGTAATCGTAGCCCTCTATTTGAAGGTCGCCGGCCAGCCAGTCCGCGGTGCCTTGCCGGATTTGCATCAGGCCGCTGGCACCCTTACTGGACGTGGCCTGACGGTCAAACTTACTTTCCGCGTGGATTACCGCCAGCGCGAAAGACGGCGAAAGCCCATAGGCCCCGGCGTAGCGGTTTACCTGCTCTAGGTGCGCGGTAGGATAGCGCCACAGCACATACGCTGTCCCGCACCCCGCCAACAGCACGCCCAGAACCGCCGCGGCGGGTAAAATTAATTTCTTGACGCTTATTGCGTAAAACATGGCCGCTCCTTTTTTAGGGTCTTTCAAAATTTGGTGTCTATTCAGAGGTCTCAGCCCCATACGTGCGAACTTAAGGATTGGGGAAGGTCAAAAGATTAAGACCAACGGACAGTTCGCCGTTAGGGGCCAACGAACAAACCATCGTTAGGCCCCAAACCCCGCTGGGGATTTCATCCCCAGACCCCTTCTTAAAGGCGGCGGGCGCAGCGCTTTTGACGCGGATGCAGCCTTTTTAAGAAAAGGGATTTTTTTCTTAAATTCGCGCTTATGGGGCTCTGCCCCAAACCCCGCTGGGGATTTCATCCCCGGACCCCTTCTCAAAGGCGGCGGGCGCAGCGCTTTTGACGCGGGTGCAGCCTTTTTAAGAAAAGGGATTTTTTTTAAGTTCGAGTTTATGGGGCTCTGCCCCAAACCCCGCTGGGGATTTCATCCCCAGACCCCTTCTTAAGTGCGGCGGGCGCAGCGCTTTTTGATGCGGGTGCAGCCTTTTTAAGAAAAGGGATTTTTTTCTTAAGTTCGAGTTTATGGGGCTCTGCCCCAAACCCCGCTGGGGATTTCATCCCCGATAGTCGAGCTTGCTCGGCGCAGACCCTTTCTCAAAGGCGGCGGGCGCAGCCTTTTTAAGAAAAGGGATTTTTCTTAAGTTCGCGCTTATGGGACTCTGCCCCAACCCCCCGCTGGGACTTCGTCCCCGATAGTCGAGCTTGCTCGGCGCAGACCCCTTCTTAAGCTATACTTGACCCACATCTTTTTAAGGGGTGGGAATCTGTCCTCGCAACGCCCATAAATCAAGGGATTCTACAAAAGTTGGCCGCTAACGCCGGTGATGGGCTAAACGTGTTGATGGATTGATTGAACTCCTTTAATTTATGCGGTTTTCAAGACTTATGGGTCAAGTATAGCTTCTTAAGCACATGAAGTGCGGTGATTTCAATGTGGCAAATCTCAACGTTCGCGAGTATATAACGCTGAACTTTAATTTGCAATCTGTTAAGGTCATCAGGGACCCACCCTGTTGTGGATTGAAACGCAAAACAGCTTGGTGACTTTTTCCTCCAGATCCGCCAGACTGCCCTCGTTTTCTATAATCACGTGAGCGTG
>JAISYE010000196.1 GCA_031297485.1 Clostridiales bacterium | reverse complement strand
CATCAAAAAGCGCTGCGTAGAGCAAACTCGACTATCGCACTCGCCGCCCTTAAGAAGGGGTCTGCGTCGAGCAAGCTCGACGCAGCGGGGTTTGGTGCCTAACGATGGTTTGTTCGTTGGCCCCTAACGGTGAAGGGTCCGTTGGTCTTAATCTTTTGACCTTCCCCAGCCCTAAAGCTCAAGCCAAGCGGGTCCGCCCGCATGTTACGGTGAAAGGAATATTATGAAGCTTAAAGACAAAGATAAGCGCGAAATAAGGTCGGCCATGGGGCTGTTGACCCATATCGGCCTGACTATGACAATATCCATACTGGGCTGCCTGTTCCTGGGGAAATTCCTGGATGAAAAACTCGGCACCTCACCCTGGCTCATGTTTGTGTTCATCTTGCTGGGCGTGGCTTCAGCCTTGTTCTCACTTTACAAGATAGGCAGCAAAAAATTATAGCAAAAGAAGGTGCGCAAATGCCAAAACTGACTGAAACGGCAAAGAGGCTGATGCTTCTTTCCGCAGCCATATCGGCGGCCACAATAATCATCCCTCTGGTTGTGTACAGGGGCGATATGACGGAAACAGGCAAGTACGCGCTGGGGCTGCTGCTGGGGTTAATAACGACGGAACTCCGCGTTATTCTTCTGGAGCGCTCCTTGGATAAGGCTCTGGATATGGAGCCTAGCCGCGCGAAATTATATACGGCGGCGCAGTTTATAGCGCGCTACGTCGCAACAGGGGGAGTGTTGATTTTCGCGGCGCTGACGCCGCAGCTCATGAATTGTTTCGGCACGGCGGCAGGGCTTTTGTCGCTGCAGCTGGCGGCATACCTGCATACATTTATATGGAAGCGGGCCGCGCCGGAAAAAACCGAAAGGGGATGATTTGTTTTGTCGGAAAATCTGTCTATTAAGCACTACGGCATATTCTTGCCCGGCGGCGTGGAAATTACCCAGACCTTGGTCAGCATGTGGATTGTAATGGGCATCCTTATTACCTTCGCCGTAATCGCCAGGTGTAAGCTGCGGTCCTTTAAGCCTGTGCCGGCAGGTTTCCAAAATTTTGTCGAGCTTATTGTGGATATATTCGACAACTTTGTGGTTTCCACTATGGGGGAGCGTTATTCCTATTTTGCCAATTGGTTTTTCGGGGTGTTTTCCTTTATCCTCCTATCAAACCTAAGCGGGCTTATAATCCTGCGCCCGCCTACGGCGGACCTGGCCTGCACCGCGGCCCTTGGCTTAAGCACCTTTGTGCTTATCCATTTCTTTGGTATCGCCAAAAACTTCAAGGAATATTGGAAATCTTACTTTCAGCCGCTGCCGTTCCTCTTCCCGCTTAATGTTATCAGCGAACTGGCGGTGCCGGTTTCTTTAAGTTTCCGTCTGTTCGGCGCGACACTTGGCGGCTTCATCCTTATGGGCCTGGTGTATAACCTGTTCCCCATGTTCCTGCTGTTCGGCCTGCCCGCCGCGTTCCACGGCTATTTTGACGTTTTCGCGGGCTGCCTGCAGGCGTATATCTTTACCATATTAAGTATGACGTTTATCCGGGGCAAACTCCCCGAATAGCTGGCACGTCACGTTATTATTTTATCAGGAGGAATCTATTATGAGTATTGATGCAAGAGCGTTTGTTTTGGGATGTTCGGCAATCGGCGCGGGTATAGCCGCCTGCGCGGGGCTTGGCACAGGCATAGGCCAGGGTTTCGCGGCGGGCAAAGGCGCGGAGGCCGTTGGGCGTCAGCCTGAGGCGCGCGGCACCATACTGTCCACGCTGCTCGTGGGCGACGCTGTGGCGGAAACTTCCGCTATTTACGGCCTTGTGGTGGCGTTAATCCTGTTGTTCGCCAATCCTCTGGTAGGTCAGCTGTAGCGGTTCGCCCCTACAATTGCGAAATTAAACGGCCGAAAGGAGAATTGCAACATGCTGGCTTTTAACGAACAAATGCTGCGCGAGATGCTCCTTATCATTATAAATGTCCTGGCTTTCGCGGGCATAATGGCTTATATCCTGTACAACCCGGTGCGTCAGTATATGAAGAAACGCAGCGAGGGTATCGCAGGTCAGCTGGCCGAAGCCGAAGCCAATTTAAAGGAATCGGAACGTCTGAAAGCGGAGTACGCGGAGAAACTGAAAGCAGCCGAGACCGAACGGGACCAGCTGCTGGAAACAGCGCGGAAACGTTCGCTGGAAAAGGAATCGCAAATAATATCAAAAGCCCGCAAGGATGCGGAGGCATACAAGGAGCGCGCCCAAAAGGAAATCGCGCTGGAACGGGAAAAGACCTCGGACAACGTGAAACAGCAAATCCTTGAGGTCTCCACGCTTATGACGGAGCGGTTTATTTCCAAATCCTTGGATACGGAAACCCAGGGCAGGCTTTTTGAGGAATGTATGCGGGAGTTGGGGGATGCTGAATGGCAAAGTTAATCCCTAACCGCTACGCGGACGCTTTCTTTGAGCTGGCGCAGGAACAAGGCAAGGTAGACGAACTGGCGGAGGAAGCGGAGTATTTTTTAGACGCGCTGCGGCAAAACCGCGAACTCACCTCCTTCATGGTCCACCCGCAGATAACTGCCAGCCAGAAATCCGAGGCTGTGCGTAATATTTTCGCGGGTCAAGTGTCGGACACCATGCTTGGCTTTACCGGCGTTGTTTTCTATAAAAAGCGGGAAGACCAGCTGGCGGATATTTTAGACGCGTTTTTGGCAAAGGTTAAGGAATACAAGGGCATTGTAACCGCGAAGGTGACAACGGCCCTGCCCCTCACCGAAGCTCAAATCGCGCGAGTGGCCGAGCTTTTGACCCATAAGTTAGCGCTGGCGAACACAGCCCGCCCCGGCTCGGAGCCGACGTTCGGCCCGCAGCCGGCGTACGGCTCGGAGCCGACGTTCGGCCCGCGTGTTGAAATAGTGGCTGTAACCGACCCTTCTGTAATAGGAGGAATTTCCATTCAAGCGGAGGGGCGCGTTTTTGACGCCACACTTAAGAAGAAGATCGGCGATATAAAAACTTTGTGCGGACAAACACAGTCCGCCCCTACGATGATACGAGGAGGCACAACATGAATCTCAGACCTGAGGAAATAAGCTCAGTTATCAAGGAGCAGATAAAAGCCTTTTCCTCCAAACTGGAGGTTACGGATATCGGCTCCGTTATCCAGGTAGGGGATGGCATCGCGCGCGTTTACGGCCTTGATAAAGCAATGAGCAACGAGCTTCTGGAATTTCAAAGCGGGGTCTATGGTATGGCGATGAACTTGGAGGAAGATAACATCGGCGTTGTGCTGCTGGGTTCGGACGCCACTGTAAAGGAAGGCGACACGGTAAAACTCACCGGCCGGGTGGCGGAGGTGCCTGTAGGCGACGCGCTTATCGGCCGGGTCGTCAACCCCCTGGGTCAGCCCATAGACCAACGCGGGCCCATCGCGGCTGAAAAGGCGCGGCCAATAGAGCGCGTCGCCCCCGGCGTTATCACGCGCAAGGAGGTCAACGTCCCGCTGCAGACCGGTATAAAGGCCGTCGACGCAATGGTCCCCATAGGCCGGGGCCAGCGCCAGCTTATAATTGGCGACAGACAGACCGGCAAGTCCGCCGTGTGTATCGACACCATAATTAACCAACGTGACACGGGTGTGTTGTGCATATACGTAGCCATTGGCCAGAAGGCGTCTACAGTCGCCCGGCTGGTGAATACGCTGGAAAAATATAACGCTATGGACTATACGGTGGTTATTTCGGCCAGCGCCAGCGATTCCGCGCCCCTGCAGTATATCGCCCCTTACGCGGGCTGCGCTATGGGCGAGGAATGGATGGAGAACGGCAAGGACGTTCTGATAATTTACGACGACCTTTCCAAGCACGCCGTGGCGTACCGCTCCATGTCCCTGCTGCTGCGCCGGCCCCCTGGCCGCGAGGCTTATCCCGGCGACGTCTTCTACCTGCATTCCAGACTGCTGGAGCGGTCCGCAAGGCTGGCGCCGGAGTTCGGCGGCGGGTCAATAACCGCACTGCCCATAATTGAGACCCAGGCCGGCGATATTTCCGCGTATATCCCAACAAATGTAATCTCCATAACCGACGGGCAGATTTACATGGAATCCCAACTCTTTAACGCGGGCATCCGTCCGGCCATAAACCCCGGGCTTTCCGTGTCACGTGTGGGCGGCGCGGCCCAAACCAAGGCTATGAAGAAGATTGCCGGGCCCATACGCCTGGAACTTGCCCAGTACAGGGAACTGGCGTCCTTCGCCCAGTTCGGCTCGGACTTGGATAAAACCACTCTGGACCGCCTGCGGCAGGGCGAACGTATTATAGAGATTCTAAAGCAGCCCCAGTACCAGGTGCTTAACGTAGAGCAGGAGGTTGTCGTGCTGTACGCCCTTACACACAAGTACCTTTCCGTTGTAAAGGTCGAGAAGGTGCCTGAGTTTGAGAAGGCGCTGCTGGAATATATGGACACAAAGCACAGCGACATAATGAGCGAATTGGGCGAAACAAAGTCCCTGACCAGCGAGCTTGAGGCGAAACTGGCCGGCGCCCTTGACACCTTCGTCAGGGACGTCAACGTAAACGAACTGTAGGGGGTGACCAGCTTTGCCGTCAATCCGCGGAATAAAACTAAGAATCAAGAGTATCAACAGCACCCAGCACATCACGAAGGCAATGAACCTGGTAGCCGCGTCCAAGCTGCAGCGCGCCAAGGCGAAACTCAGCCAGAACAAGGCGTATTATGAGGAAACAAAGCGCGTAATGGCGTCCATAGCGGCGGCTGGCCGGAACGTGAGGCATCCGCTTATGACGCCCCGGCGGGAAGTCAAGAACAACCTGCTGGTGGTTATAACCAGCGACCGCGGACTGTGCGGCAGCTACAACGTGAATGTGTCGCGGGAAGCCCGCAAGTTCATGCGCACGGTGGGGAATGTGTACAACGTTATTTCCGTGGGCAATAAGGGCAAGGAATTCTTCCGGCGACGCAAGAAGAAGGTTCTGGAGACCTTTACGGGTATATCCGAGAACCCGTTCTACGACGACGCGGCGGTAATAGCTGGCATGGCGCTGGACCTGTACAGGAACGGCACGGTGGACTGCGTCTACCTGGCGTATACGGAGTTTATCTCCACTATTTCCTACCAGCCGAAGATTATGCGGCTGCTGCCGCTGGAAGCGCCGGAGACCGTCAGTGTTTCCGGCATGATTTACGAGCCTTCGGAGGAAGCCGTGCTGGACGCCTTGATACCAAAGTACCTGGAAACGGTTATGTTCGGCGCGCTGCTGGAATCGGCCGCCTGCCAGCTCGGGGCCCGCATGACGGGCATGGACGCCGCAACGGACAACGCCGGCAAAATGATGGACAAATTAAACCTCCAATACAACCGCGCGCGTCAAGGGGCTATAACACAGGAGATAACCGAGATTGTCAGCGGCGCTAACGCGTTATGACGCGTTAGCGGCCGCCGAAGGTGAGCAAAATGGCAAATTTAACGGTTTAGGACGCTTTAACGCTGATAAAGGGCAGTTTTGCCAAAATAAGGAGCAGCCTCGCCTAAAGCGGCAAAGAGTTTGACCGCCGTTTGACAGAAAGCAGGAAAGAGTTTAAGGAATCCAGCCGCCGGACCGAGCGTGAAACGAAAGAACTCAGCAGACAAACCGGCGATTTGGTTAACAGGTTCGGAGAGCGGGCGGAATCGTACTTTAGGTCGTGTTTGAAAACTTAATTCCAGCGCGAAGCGTCGAGCAAGCTCGACTATCATTGCGGCGGTTTTATTCGAAATTTCGCGCTTTTAGGAATTTTCAAACACGCTTAGGTTACAAATTTACGAAAAAGCGGGCGGCTTGTGTTTAAGGATGCCAACGGAGACTGCTTTGCTGAGGCTGACATTTGGATGGAGAACGGCGAATACGTAATGGTGGTTTAAGTCAAGCCCAACTTGCGAAAGGGCCATATAAGCGAACACCTCAACCGTATTCACAAAATAAGCGAACATATGGACGCGAGCCGCGGCAGCCGCAAAATCCTCGGCGCGGTGGCTGCCATGACCTTTCACGACGGCTGTAAAAAATTCGCGGTCAAAAAGGGCCTCTATGTGGTTACGCAAAGCGGGGGAAATGCCGTGGTGATGGCGCCCCAAGCGGCTGGAAGCCCAAAGAGCTCTAAAGTCTCATTAGAAACGCAAGTAAGAAAACGGGTGATTAAATTTGGGAAACAATGCAGGCAATACAGGCAAGATTATACAGGTCATCGGCGCTGTTTTGGATATAAAGTTTGAAGGCGAGCCGCCCGCCCTTTATAACGCCATTCATATTCCTCGGGAAGACGGCGTTATGACGGTTGAAGTTGCGCAGCACCTTGGCGGGAATATAGTGCGTTGCGTGGCCATGTCGCCCACCGACGGCCTGACGCGCGGCACTGCGGCGGAGGATACAGGCGCGCCTATATGCGTGCCTGTGGGCGAGGCTACGCTGGGCAGGATGTTTAACGTGCTGGGCAACCCGATTGACGGCAAGGAATTTAACGCGGAAACAGAACGCTGGTCCATTCACAGGAAAGCGCCGGAATTTTCCGACCAGGCGTCCTCTACGGAAATCCTGGAAACCGGTATAAAGGCAATCGACTTGCTGTGCCCTTACTCCAAGGGCGGGAAGATAGGCTTGTTCGGAGGCGCGGGCGTTGGCAAGACAGTCCTTATCATGGAGCTTATACGCAATATCGCCACGGAGCACGGCGGCTTTTCCGTGTTCGCCGGAGTGGGCGAGCGTACCCGGGAAGGCAACGACCTGTATCACGACATGAGGGATTCCGGCGTTATAGAAAAAACCGCGATGGTGTTCGGCCAGATGAATGAGCCTCCGGGCGCCAGGATGCGCATTGCCCTTACGGGCCTTACCTTGGCGGAATATTTCAGGGATGTGGCGGGTCAGGACGTGCTGCTCTTTGTGGATAATATCTTCCGTTTCGTGCAGGCGGGTTCGGAAGTATCGGCGCTGCTTGGCCGCATGCCCAGCGCCGTGGGATACCAGCCCACGCTTTCCACGGAAGTGGGCGCCCTGCAGGAGCGCATCACCTCCACCAAGCAAGGCTCCATCACCTCGGTCCAGGCGATTTACGTCCCTGCCGACGACCTGACGGACCCGGCGCCGGCCACCACCTTCGCCCATCTTGACGCTACGACCGTGCTTTCCCGGGATATTGTGGAAATTGGCATTTATCCGGCTATAGACCCGCTGGAGTCCAACTCGCGCATTCTGGACCCGAATGTTGTAGGGCACGAGCACTACCGTGTGGCGCGCGAGGTGCAGACTATTCTGCAGCGTTACAAGGAATTGCAGGATATTATAGCCATACTGGGCATGGATGAGCTTTCGGAAAACGACAAGCTGATAGTGGGGCGCGCCCGCAAGGTGCAGCGGTTCTTGTCCCAGCCCTTCTTTGTTGCGGAGAAGTTCACCTCCTACGAGGGCCGCTATGTGCCTGTGGAGGAGACCATCAAGGGCTTCGCCCAAATCCTGGACGGACTCCATGACGACATACCGGAGAACCTGTTCCTTAACGCCGGGGCTATAGAGGATGTTGTCAAGAAGTCAAAGGCGGGCGGTTGAAATGGGTACGTTTAGACTGCGCCTTGTGTCGCCCATGCGCCTTATGTACGACGGCGACGTTGACATGGTGATTATGCGCGCGAAGGAGGGCGACATCGCCTTTATGTCCGGGCATATCCCATTGACAACAGCCTTGGGCTACGGTATAATGAAGATTATCAAAGGCGAGGAAACCCGGGAGGCCTCTGTGTTCGGCGGGTTTGTGGAAGCCAACGGGAAGTCTGTTACCGTGCTTTCCGATATGCTGGAATGGCCCGACGAAATAGACATCAAACGCGCCGAACGCGCCCGCGAACGTGCCGAGCGCGCCATGCAGGAGGCCAAGGACCAGGTTGAGTACCGCCGCGCCGAGCTTGCCTTCCGCCGCGCCACCGTCAGAATTGAGGTCAGCACTTACCCCATTATCAAAGGCAGGCTGACGGAGTCCTCTTGATATTTTTGCGGGCAAGCCGCAGGGTAATTACACTCACACATGAAAACATCTTCGTCGGGTTTCGCCCGATTATCGCTAAAAATCTTCCAGTGTTTTCGTGTGTGAGCAACCGGCGCGAAAAGCGCATTTCTTTTCGCGTCCTAGTATAAAGGTAAACAAAAAGACAGACTTAAAGTTTGTCTTTTTTGTTTATCAAAAATTTGAAACGAGGTTTAACATGGAAATACCGGAAAAGATTCTGATGTCTGTGGAGAAACCGGCGCGTTATATCGGCGGCGAGGTAAACGCGGTGGAGAAGCGTAACGCGGCAATACGGTTCGCGTTCTGTTTCCCCGATGTCTATGAGGTAGGCATGAGCCATCTTGGCCTGCAAATATTGTATTACTTTATAAACCAGCGGGCGGACACCTATTGCGAGCGCGCCTTCGCGCCCTGGCGCGATATGGAGGGGGTTATGCGCCGGCAGGGTATTCCGCTGTTTTCCCTGGAAACCAAGGAACCGCTTTGTAACTTCGATTTCATAGGGTTTACGCTGCAGTACGAGCTGTGCTATACAAATGTCCTTAATATGCTGGATTTAAGCGGTATTCCCATCTATTCCAGGGCGCGGACAAACAGGCATCCGATAATCTGCGCGGGCGGCCCCTGCGCCTATAACCCGGAGCCTATGGCAGACTTTGTGGATTTTTTCTTTATCGGCGAAGGTGAGGCGGAGCAAGGGCTGGACGCTGTGTTTGACCGGTATGCCAAGGGAAACAGGCGTGAGTTTTTGGAAAAGATAAAGGATTTGCCTGGAATTTATGTGCCCAGCTGTCATACTGGCGGAACAGTGAAAAAGGTAATTGTCAGGGATATGGACAAGGCTTTCACCCCGGACAGGCAGATTGTCCCTGTAATCGAGGCTGTCCATGACAGGGCCATGCTGGAGGTGTTCCGCGGCTGCGGGCGCGGCTGCAGGTTTTGCCAGGCCGGGTTTGTGTGCCGGCCCGCGCGGGAAAGAAGCCCGGACGCGCTGCGGAACCAGGCGGAAACCCTTATAGCGCGGACAGGCTACGAGGAAATCTCCCTGCTGTCCCTCAGCACAGGGGATTACACCGGGTTCCAGCCCTTGGCCCAGGTCTTGTTAGACCGGTTTGCGGGTGACAACGTGAATTTATCGCTGCCCTCCACCCGTGTGGACGCTTTTACCCTGAGGATTATGGAAAAAATACAGGGCGCGCGCAAAAGCGGCCTGACCTTCGCGCCGGAGGCCGGGACCCAGCGTCTGCGCGACGTGATAAACAAGGGCATAACAGAGGAAGAAATCTTAAACGGCTGCGGTCTGGCCTTTGAGGGCGGTTGGAGCCATGTTAAGCTGTATTTTATGATTGGGCTTCCCACAGAGACGGACGAGGATATTTTAGGAATTGCGGATTTGGCGGAAAAGATACTGGGGGTGTATTACAAGCGCGGCGGCAAGCGTCAGCCCAACGTGTCGGTCAGCGTGTCCTCCTTTGTGCCCAAGCCCTTTACGCCCTTCCAATGGGAAGCGCAGAACAGCTGTGAGGAATTTTCCCGCAAGCAGCAATTACTTAAGCGCGCAATTAAGAACAAGCGGATAAAGTACACCTATCACGATTCGCGCATGAGCGTTATTGAAGGGGCGCTGGCCAGGGGCGACAGACGCGCCGGGCAGGCGGTCGCGCGGGTATGGGAGCTGGGCGCCCGGTTCGACAGCTGGAGCGAGTTTTTCAGTTACGAGTTATGGGAGCGGGCTTTTACGGAGTCTGGGCTGGCTATTGAGGAGTATACCGGCGGCCGGGATATTTCGCGGCCCTTGCCTTGGGCCTTTATCTCCACCGGGGTAAGCGAGGAATTTTTGAGAAGCGAACGCCGGCTGGCCTACGAAGGCGCGGTTACGCGAAACTGCGGGGAATCCTGCGCGGGCTGCGGCGCGGATGCGGCCTTTGACGCGGGAGGTATCTGCCGTGGCGTTTAAGTACAGGCTAAAATTCGCAAAGCTGGGTCTGGTAAAATTTGTGGGGCATCTGGACCTGCTGAAGGCACTGGAGCGCGCCGTAATGCGCGGGCGTGTGCCCGTGGCGTTTTCTCATGGGTTTAACCGTCACCAGCTTATAACTATAGCCCAGCCGCTGCCCCTTGGCATGGAAAGCGTGGGGGAATACGCTGACATTGAACTTGCGCGGCAGATAACGCCGGAGGAACTGGCAGAGAGGTTAAACGCGGCAATGCCGTCCGGTTTGCGGGCGCTGGCCGCGCGGCAGCTGGCGCCGGGCGAAAAAAACGCGGCGGCGGCGACGGCGGCGGCAGAATATGAGATTATGTTTGAGGACTTTTCCGGGCTGCAAGAGCGTGTAAATGAGCTGCTGGCTGCCGAGCAGGTAATTGTGCAAAAAAAGTCGAAGCGTCAGGAGCGGCAAGCGGATATCCGGCCTGATATTTTTAAGATTGAGGTGTTGGACGCGCGTCGGCTGCGGGCGCTGCTGGCCGCCGGCAGTTCCGGAAATTTAAGTCCCCGCGTACTGGCCGAGGCGCTGGCCCGGGAAAACGACTGGAGCGCCCGTTACCGCAGGCTGGAAATGTTCGGAAAGCGCGGCGGCGGCTTTGAGGCGCTTTAAGGTCACCGGGGTTTTAACTTTCGCCCCAGCGCTTAAATAGTTATTGAAAAATTAAATATACGTGTTATAATACAATCATTCCCGTAAAATTACTATATACCTTTATTTTACGCGAAGAAATGTATAAAAAATACAAAATAAGAAAGGATGAAACACAATGAAGCGTAATTTGCTAATGCGGTTTTCCCTCGCGGCGGCGCTGATTGTAATAATGGCTGCAGGCTGTATAAACAGCGGCTCTCAGCAAACACCAGCCCCCCCCCCGCAAGAAACCGAGGCGCCCCCGGCGGAGACCGAGACCGCGGCGCCTGTCCAGGAGACTGAAGCGCCTCCTGCGGAAACTGAAGCGCCTGTTGCCGAGGAAACCGGCGTGCCCCAGGAGGACAAGCTGCTGGTAATAGCGGCTGACGCCAGCTTTGAGGAAAAATGGAACCCCTTTATAGTGGAGTCTGCCTATGACCACCTGGTTATAGACCAGATTTTTGTGCCTATCCTGCAAATAAACGACAGGAACGAGGCAGTGCCCTACGGTGGCAGCGTCACTTCCCAGTCCAATGATGACGGCACGGTGCTGTACACGGTAACGGTAAACCAGGGCATGACCTTTACAAACGGCGACCCTGTGACCATTGACGACTACATTTACAGCCTTTACGTGCGCGCGGACCCCAGCTATACCGGCGCGGCGGGTTCGCTGCTGGGCGCCTTTATAGAAGGGCTGGAGAATTATTATTACGACGACATTAACTACGAGTCCCGCCTGGCGGAAATGGAAGCCGAGGCTGATGCGAAATATACCACAGAGAACATATCTCTTGAGGACTTTATAATATACGCGCAAGGCACTAACCTGGACGGCTGGTGGGACGGCGACCCGGCCGGTGACGCCGGCGGCGTTACCTGGAGCGAATATGCCGAAGGCGAGGGCTTTGGCGAGCAGTTAGCGGCCATAGACTCCGCGGACGCGGCGGCCATGCTGGCCCTTATAGCGGAAATAGAGTGGACAAACTACCGCGACGCCTACGACACCTATAACTGGTTCCTGGATAAAATGAAGTCCGAATATGCGCTGGGCGGCCTGGAGGACGGCGTTGACGTGCCGGAAATAAGCGGCATTACGAGAATCGACGACTATACCTGCACAGTCAAGTACACCCAGGTGGACATCTACGGCGACCGCGGCCTCGGCACCCAAAACGCCTCGGGCAACCTTGTGCCCAAAGACTATTACGGCGCCTTTGAAAAAGGCGATGTCTCCAATATCCTTTCCAACATGCTGCCTGTGGGTTCCGGCCCCTATAAATGGGAAGGCTTTGAGGACAACATAGCCACGTGCACGGCTAATAATGATTTCTTCCTGGGCCAGCCGAAAATCGGCACGGTACGCTGGCAGTACGTGCCCACCAGCGAGCATATTACGGCGTTGGCGTCCGGCATGGTGGACATCTCCAACCCCACGGGCAACCAGTCCAACGTGGTGGAGCTGGAAGCGCTGCCGCAGATTCGCGTGGACTTTGTGGACAACGCCGGATACGGATACATGGCTATGAATACACAGCGGGTACCCCTGCTTGTGCGCAAGGGTTTCTGGAGCCTTATGAACCGCGCGCCCTCCGTGGATGCTTATTACGGGCCTATCGCCCAGGTGATAGAGCGGCCTATGACGACTACGCTGGCGGAATATCCTCAGGGTGCCACCCAATATTATCCTTATTCCAAGGATGAAGCGCTGAGGTACTTCAACGAAGCCGGCTATACCCAGCAGGACGGCAAACTTGCGGACGCGGACGGCAATCAGCTTGTGCTTAACTGCTATATAGGCGGCGAGGGCGAAGGCGACCATCCGGCTTATGCCATGCTGGTTCAGGCGGCGGAAGACATGAAGGAGCTGGGCGGCGAAATTCAGATACAGGACGTGCAGTTTAACGTACTGCAGGGCGCTATGAACGACGGCACGGCCGACGCCTGGATTATGGCCTGGGGCAGTGTATACGACTGCGACAAGAGCTCCCAGTTCCGCAGCACGGGCAGCCAGAACCGCTACCGTTTCAGTGATTCCAAGATGGACCAGCTGCTGGACCAGATTGTGCAGACGATTGACCTGGACGCCCGCAGGGCGCTTGTGGCCGAAATGCTGGACTACGCTATGGACCAGTGCCTTGAGTTGCCTCTGTACCAGCGCAAAAACCTGCTGGCATACAACATAGAAACTGTTGACACCTCTACTATTCCTGTTGCTACTACTGCGGCGGACTATCAAAACGTGCTGTGGCAGTTGGACTTAGTGCAAAAGTAGGAATTGTACGGGATGCTTCCGGCTAAGCGGGAGGATGCTTCTTTGACTGTGCGGGTTTACTTATGCGCGCATGGCTTGGGGGAAGCATCCCTTTTTTATTTAATCTTGAATAAGAAAGCGGGTGGCAAACGTGAGACAATTTATCGTCAGGCGGCTGGCCATATCGGCGCTGGTGCTGCTGGGCGTGTCGATTATGCTGTACGCGCTGGCGCGCTCCATGCCGGCGGACTATGTAACCTTGTCCACTTCTACACTGCAGAAAATAACCCAGGAGCAAAAGGACCAGCTGCGCAAAATATACGGTCTTGACAAAGGGCTGGTCGGCGGCTATTGGGACTGGCTGCTTAACGCGGCCCGCGGAGACCTTGGGACATCCCTGGTGTTCGCCAGGCCGGTGACGGAAATTATAGGGAAGTATATGCCGATTACCTTCACGGTTTCGGCAATCGCCCTGTTTTTTGAGCTGCTGTTCGGTATACCCCTTGGCATACTGGCGGCGCGCAGGCGCAACACATCCGTGGATTACGCCATAACCGCCTTTGTGTTTATCGGCATATCCATGCCGAGTTTTTTCCTGGCGGCCATGCTTAAGCGCGCCCTGGGCTACTACGGTCTTAACCTGCTGCCTACGGCGGGTATGCTTAACGCCAGGGTAATTTACAGGAGTTTTACCTTCGCAAAGGCCCTAGACTATATCCAGCACCTTATTATGCCAATTTCCGTATTTGTAATTATAAATGTTGGTATCTGGCTGCGTTACACCCGGGCCAATATGATAGACGCCCTAAGCTCGGACTATGTGCGCACCGCTCGGGCCAAAGGCGTGCCCGAACGCCGCGTGGTATACTCCCACGCCTTCCGCAACACCTTAATCCCCACCGTTACCTTGCTGGGCGGCCAGCTGCCGGCGCTGTTCTCCGGCGCGATTATTACGGAAAATTTGTTCGGCATCCAGGGCCTGGGCAATATAGCGCTTACAGCCTCTACTATGGCGGATATCCCTTACCTGATGGGCTTTAACATGTTCCTCGCCGTGTGCACTGTGCTGGGCTACCTTATCTCGGACATTCTTTACGCCGTGGTAGACCCGCGTATCCGCTTAAGCTAGAAAGGGGCCGTTATTATGGAAAACATCTCATTGGCCGACGCTTTACAGCCCGCGTCATTCCACGAGGAAACCGACGAGGGTTCCAGGCTGTTCCTCACGCCATGGCAAATGGTGGCGCGCCGGTTTTTCAGCAACCGTATGGCCTTATTCGGCATGGCTGTCTTAATTGTCATCGCTTTGTTCAGTTTTGCGGGCCCCCTGTTCTACGCTTATTCCGAATCGGAACTGTTTTACATCGACAAGGAAACCGGAGAGGAATTGCGCACCACCGGCGATTCGGCGCGGCTGGCCACCTCTACGCTGGCTTCGCTGCAAAAGCCCAGTTTAAGGCATATACTGGGCACTAACCGCCTGGGGCAGGACATGCTGGCCCGGCTTATGTACGGCGGCAGGGTTTCGTTGCTGGTAGGCTTTGTGGTCGTGTTTGTGGAACTGCTGCTGGGTATTCTGCTGGGCGGTCTGGCAGGGTATTACAGGGGTTTGGTGGACAGCGTGATAATGCGCGTTGTGGACATTATCTCCAGTATTCCCTTAATTCCGCTTATGCTGATTATGTCGTCCCTGTTAATTACACTGCAAATTTCGACCCAGCATAAAATTTACGTGACAATGTTTATCCTTGGGGCGCTGTACTGGACCGGTGTTTCCCGCATGGTGCGCGGCAGTATACTTTCTCTGCGGGAAATGGAGTTTATGCAGGCGGCGGACGCCACAGGCATACGCGCCAGCAATAAAATTTTCCACCATCTTATACCGAATATGCTGCCCAACCTGATTGTGCTGGCTACATTGGACCTGGGCGGTATTATTCTGCTGGAGTCCACCCTTAGTTTCCTGGGCGTTGGGGTTGGCGCGCCTTACGCGTCCTGGGGCAATATGGTTTCCACTGTAAACGACAGTGAAATAATGCAGCATTTTCCCCATGTGTGGGTCGCCCCGGGTATATGCATCCTTATTGTTGTGCTGGCCTTTAACTTTGTGGGCGACGGGCTGCGGGACGCAACCGACCCGCGCATGAAAGGGAGGTGAGCCCGGTGGCGGAGAACCAGCGGCAGCAGCTGCGGCATATAAAAAGATTTAATAATAAGAAATTTAAGGAACTTACCGCTAAATATCAGCGGCGCGTAGCACCGTCGGAATATGAGACGACCATGCGGGACCCCAATAACGTGCTGGAGATTGATAACCTGCACACTTACTTTTATACGGATGTGGGTACGGTAAACGCGGTTAGCGGCGTAACTATCGACATACCCCAGGGCAAGACCGTGGGTATTGTGGGCGAATCCGGCTGCGGCAAGTCCGTAACCAGCCTGTCAATTTTGCGCCTGCTGCAGGAACCCCAAGGGCAAATAACGGCGGGCCAGCTGCGCTTTAATCCCAGTTCCGGCGGAACAAAGGCCCTGGACCTGGTAAAGCTTCCGCCCGCCAAGATGGACGCCATACGCGGCGGCGACATTACCATGATATTTCAGGAACCGATGACGACCCTTAATCCGGTGTTTACCATTGGCAGGCAGTTAGACGAAGTGTTAAAATACCATAATATAAATAAACTTTCCTCACGGCAGGTGGCGGCCCGCAGCGTGGAGATGCTGGAGACCGTGGGTATCGCCAATGCCCGCGGGGTTTATAAAATGTACCCGCACGAGCTTTCCGGCGGGATGCGTCAGCGCGTGGTAATCGCTATGGCGCTTATGTGCGGCCCGAAACTGATTATCGCGGACGAGCCTACCACTGCCCTGGACGTTACCATACAGGCCCAGATACTGGACCTTATGCGTTTGCTTAAAGAAAAAATAAGCGCCTCAATTATGCTTATTACTCACGACCTTGGCGTTGTGGCGGAAATAGCGGACTTTGTCGCGGTAATGTATGCCGGGCGCATAGTGGAGCAGGGCACAACCCGCGATATTTTCCATAATCCGGCGCACCCCTACACAATCGGCCTGATGAAGTCGCGGCCCAGCAACGTGGACGGCGAGCGGCTGTACGCCATACCCGGCAACCTGCCTAACCCTATCGGCCTGCCGGACTACTGCTTTTTCCGCGGACGCTGCAACTCCGCTGTGCGGGCCTGCGAGACAGGCGCCGTCTGCGGGACGGACTCCATCTGCGGGACGAACGCCGTCTGCGGGACGAGCGCAGGCGGGTCCGCAGGGGCATATCCGCCTATGTTCGCCCTGTCCGACACGCACAAATCCGCCTGCTGGCGTCACATTGGGGAGGGGGCCGCGCTATGAGCGGTAATGTTTTGGAAGTAAAGGACTTAAAGAAATACTTTCCTGTCCGCAAGGGCATGTTAAGCCGCACGGTGACATATGCGCGGGCTGTGGACGGGGTTAGTTTTTCAATCGCTGAAGGCCAGACCTTTGGGCTGGTAGGCGAGTCCGGCTGCGGCAAGACCACTGTGGGGCGGACGCTGCTGCGCCTTATAGCGCCTACCGGCGGCCAGTCGCTTATATGCGGCAGTGATGTTTTCGCCCTGGGTCCGGAGGAATTGCGCCGGATGCGGCCGCAAATGCAGTTGATTTTTCAAGACCCGTACAGTTCCCTGGACCCCCGCATGACCATTGGCGAGATAATCGGCGAGGCGCCGCGTGAGCACGGTATTGTGCCTAAAGCCGATCTGCGCGCCTATATTTTGGATATAATGAAAAGATGCGAACTGCGCGCCTATCACTTTGACCGGTATCCCCATGAGTTTTCCGGCGGCCAGCGGCAGCGCGTGTGCATTGCCCGGGCTTTGGCGCTTAGGCCCAAGCTGGTTGTGGCGGACGAGCCTGTTTCCGCCCTGGATGTTTCCGTACAGGCCCAGATTATAAACTTAATGCGCGACTTGCAGCAGGAGCGCGGGCTGGCCTACTTGTTTATTTCCCACGACCTTTCGGTTGTGGAGTATATTTCCGACTATGTGGCCGTTATGTACCTGGGCGTAATTGTGGAGTTCGCCCCTAAAAAGGAATTTTTTAATAACCCCGCGCATCCATACACCCAGGCGCTGCTTTCCGCCGTGCCCTCCCCTAATCCGGATAACAGGACGCGGCGCATAATTTTAAAAGGCGACATACCTTCGCCGGTCAAACCGCCGAGCGGCTGCAAATTCCATACCCGCTGCTGGCGCTGCACCGATATTTGCAAGACTGACATCCCTATATACGAGGAAGCGCGGCCGGGCCATTACGTGGCCTGCCATCACCGCCTGGCGGTATAGGTTTTTCTCATGTAAGGAGCTGCTGCGGCATGGATTTTAATCTAATTGAAAAGAGCAACACGCCGCTGAAAATTGCCCAACAGATATTGCGCCATCTTGAAACAGGGGAACTTGTGCCGGGCGACAAACTCCCCAGCGAACGTTCGCTGTGCGTGCAGTTTGGCGTCGGACGCTCGTCCGTGCGCGAGGCTATTCGGGTTTTAGCGGCGCTTGGATACCTGGAGTCGAAGCATGGCAAGGGCACCTTTTTAAAGGCTGTGCCCATGCCGGACGGCGACGTGACGGAGGACACGGCGGCTCATGTGGAATACTTGCTGGAAGCCTGGGAACTTATTTCCACCGGGCTTACGCGCATGGCCGCCGAGCGCTCCACCCCTGAGGTGACGGCTGATATGGAAAGGCTGTTAAGCGTAATGGCGGAAAGCGAAAGCGTGGAGGACTACTGGAACGCGGATTACGATTTTCAGCTGACAGTGGCCTATTCCACTGGCAATACCGTGCTGGTGGAAATACTGCGCTCGATGCTGGACGCCTTAAGCGACTACAAAACCTATTTCTTGACCGGTTTAGCCAACTACAGGCAGGAATTGCTGAGAATAACCGCGGACCTGATTAAAAACATCGAACTCCATCATCCCGTCCAGGCGGCGGTTGACATGCGCAAAAGAATCGGGCTGGTGATTGGGTCGGAGAGAGGGGAACCATGACCTGCCGGCCGCTATGCCGCGGACGCTTAAGGCGTGTTTGAAAATTCCTTAAAGCGCGAAATTTCGTATGAAACCGCCGCAATTTCGCGCTGGAATCTAGTTTTCAAACACGTCTTAAGAATGACGAATTAATTAAACGCCAGACTTTTTCGGAAATACGAAAGCTTTAACGCATTTCGTCGGTCAAGCTCGACTATCTCCGAAAAAGTTTGGTGTCTTTATCTTTCGTCATTCCTTAAATTTTTCATGCCGCGGTCCGCAAATGGTTAAGCGGGCGTTCGCGGTATATCGGCGCATAGTATATCTTATCCTTCACGGGTCGTGGGGATATGGGTACATAGGCGCGAACTTAAGGACAGGGAAAGCAATGTCAACAGGTTAAGCGGGCGAACCAACGGACAAATCACCGCAACGGACAAATCACCGCAACGGACAAATCACCGCAACGGACAAATCACCGCAACGGACAAATCACCGTTAGGGT
>JAISYE010000195.1 GCA_031297485.1 Clostridiales bacterium | reverse complement strand
GCTGGTGGCACCCAAAGCGATAACCCCTTTTTTTTCTTTGGAGTGTCGAAAAGCGCGGAAGCATTTACACGATAAAAAAAACATTCTCGCAAAAAGAAGTGGTCCGGGAGCGAAGTCCCATATGCGCGAACTTAAGAAAAAATAACCAATCTCTTTTACTGAAAAAGACTGTACCTGCATCAAAAGAAAGCGCTGCACTCGCCGCCTTTAAGAAGGGGTCTGCGTCGAGCAAGCTCGACTATCGGGGGCCAACGAACAAACCATCGTTAGGCCCCTAACGGTGAACTGTCAGTTGGTCTTAATCTTTTGACCTTCCCCAAACCTTAAGTTCGCACGTATGGGGCAGAGTCCCTAACGGTGAACTGTCAGTTGGTCTTAATCTTTTGACCTTCCCCAAACCTTAAGTTCGCTCGTATGGGGCAGAGCCCCTAACGGCGAACTGTCCGTTGGTTTTAATCTTTTGACCCTTCCCAAGCCTTAAGTTCGCGACAATGGGGCAGAGCCCCTAACGGTGAACTGTCCGTTGGTCTTAATCTTTTGACCTTTCTCATTTCTTAAGTTCACGACTATGGGGGGGGGGAACCCCAAGGTTTTATTCCTCCGCCGCGCTGCTTGCCCCGCCGTAGGTCTTGGAAACAGCCCTGTACCCCTCGGTATAGCGTACAGAACCGTCACGATAAACCCAAAGAGCTTCTGCGCCGTAGCGCCGAAGCAGGGCTTCGCCCCGTTCTTCCGGCAGGATGAACAAGGCTGTTGACAAAGCGTCCGCCAAGCCGGAATCCTGATGTATGATGGTTACGGACGCGTAACGCTCGGCTGGCATTAAAGTGCCGGGGTCTATAATGTGACCGTAGGCTTTGCCGTCCACCATGTAGTAACGTTGGTAATCGCCGCTGGTGACAAGGGCGCAGTCGTTAACAAACACAGTGTCCAGAATATTCGATACATCGCCGGCGGCGCGCGCCGGGTCCTGGATTCCTACGCCCCAGCGGTTTCGTGCGCCGTCCAGCGGCTGGCCCACGGCAATAATGTTGCCGCCCATATTGACCAGCATGGAAGTCATGCCAAGAGCGGCGGCTTCCCGTACAGCCATGCTGGCCGCGTAACCTTTGGCTATGGCGCCCACATCCAGCGACATGCCTTTTTCACTCAAAAATACAGTGCCGGCGTCCTCGTCAATAACAAGGCGGGTAATGTCCGTATTATCGGCGGCGGCGCGCAGCGCGGGCATATCAGGCAGCCGCGCCTTTGACGCGCCGGCTGTCCCTTCCTCCCGGCGCTCGTGCCACAAGGAAAGCACGGAACCCATGGCGATATTTACTGTATAGTCTGTTTCGGCGTAAAGCTCCTTGCATTTCAGCAGGAATTTGATAATTTTCTCATCCACTGCAACGGGCGCAATTCCCGCGTTGTCATTGACTGTTTTCAAATTGGAGATGCCGTCATAATTCTTATAAATATCGAAAAGCTCGGAATAAGTCTTTACTTCGTCGTAAATTTTTGAGGCGTAGCGCATAAACTCGGCTTCTGACTTTGCGTAACCCACTATTTCAGCGTGCGTGTCAAATAAGCCGTCAAATTCCGCCTGATACCTGCGCGGCTTGCCCCAGTCGCAGGCCGCGCAGAAAAACAGGACAGCCGTAAGCGCGGCAAAAAATTTATTCAGCGTTGGCAAAGGCTTTTTCAATAGCTTTTATAAAGTCGGAAACATCCACGGTGACAGACGCGGTAAGCTCCGGTATATCCGGCACGTTGTGACCGTTATTATCCTTTAGCCTCAAGCCCTTTACCTGATCGAGGGTTTTGCCGGTTGCCCAAGCCTCAAAAGCGTTGGCTTGCTCGTACCATTCCTTGCCGATGCCAGAAGCCACCAACATTCCATATTCATCTTTAAGTTCCTGCTTTGAACGCACATCAGCGTTAACATCCGACGTTATCGCGCCGCTGGCGTCGAAGTTTACTTGCGTTTGCGCCACGTCCAGGCTGCACTTGACTATTTTGCCGCTGTCGTCAATGGTGATTGATGCGATATAGGAATCGACTTGCCCCTTGGGGCCGGCTTCGTCTGTTGCGGAAGCGGAACTGTCTATGTGTGTTACAATACCCAGCCCGTTTTTGTAATTGCCGCCGCCTCCGCAGGCGGTAAGCGTAAGGGCTGCTAAACTTGAAACCAGTATAAACGATAATGCTTTTTTCATAAATATCCTCCTCTAATTTTATTAAATAAAATTTTCAAAATAACGCCCGTGATTATACCCAGTATAACGCCAAAAATCAACAGGAACGGTAAATAATACACAATGGCCGGTGTACGGGTAATAACCATAAAGACAAGCATCTGGCCGATATTATGGGCGATAGCGCTGGCCACGCTGAGCATAATATAGGACGCCCGCGCTTTGGCAAGCTTTACAAGCAGAAGCAGCACACACAGCGATAAAACCCCGCCGGAAAAACTGAGGGCAGCGGCTACGGCACCACGCGTCAAAAACACGAACCCGGACTTAACAATATTAAGCGCAAACGCTTCTTTACCGCCCACAAAAAACAGCACATACATTACAACAACATTGGCCAGCCCAATCCGGACACCGGGCGGCATAAAAGGCAACGGCGGCAGCATGTGCTCCAAAACGGCCAGGATAAGGATAAGGGCCTGCATCAAGCCCAAAAAAGCTATTCGCTTGACTTTCCCCATAACACCCTCCCTATCTCATCTTGTCACGGCGTCCGGCGCGTCCAAGTCCGGCCGCGAGGCTGCAATTTTGATTGACAGCCCATTCGGCAGGCAGGCGGCCACCTGCCCCGGCTGATGTAAAAAACCGCTCCGCACGCAAGTTTGGTCAGGACAGTCAGAACGCGTAAAGGCAATAGCGCCATTCTTGACGGTAAAACCAACATTTTCGCGGCCTGGCAGGGAAAATTCGGCGTCTTCCGCAAGGCTGACGCGCATGGCAAACCGGCCCTTTACATAAATTTCCCCGAAAACCTCGCCGCCAGACCCTGCCAAATACGAGCGGCATATATAAAGCACGGCTGCCGCCAGCAATATGCCGCCAATTATAAAAAGGTCATTTTTTTTAAACCAGTGTCTTTCCATATGCTAACCTATAAACCTGCCAATAACCAGCGTAATTGTAAACGGATATAAAATATAGGTAAAATTAGCAATACTAAGAACAAAGGTTTTGGCCTTTTCCGGCGCCTTGGCAAAGGCAGTTCCATTGCGCCAGACCAGGGGAAAGGTCAAAAGCACCAGCAGGGAAACCGCGGGCAAGGCGCTGACAAGTACTCCCGCCAGCACGGACGCGTATGCCGCGGCGTAAATATACCTGAACAAGACCAGCGACTTTTCCCTACCGATATAGTAGGGCAGGGAATACCTCTTGCACTTTGTGTCGCGTTCGACATCACATATATTGTTGGCAAGCATGATATTGGCTATGCAAAAAATTGCCGGCAGTGTTACTATGACCAGGCCCAGCATATTACGGACGTTTGCCGAAAAATCAAACCGGACGAAGTCAAACCGCGCTTCCACCAAGTACCCTTGCGGCAGATTTATAAAGGCTGTGAGGAATGTCACGCAAAACCCCTGGACAAGCCCTGAAGCTATTTCGCTGTAGGGTGTTCTGGAAATCGGAATAGGCCCGAAAGAGTAAAATATGCCGACAAAAAAACACAGCGCACCAGTCATAATCACAACAGGACCGAATACGCGCGTCAAGTACAGGCCCATGACAAAGGACAGCCCAGTCATGGAAAATATCCACGTCAGGGAAACCGCTTTGCTGAAATGCGGCGTCTCATTGGCGCGGCGTTTGTCCAAGTAGTTGTTTATCATGGTGACGGGCAGGTCGAAGAACATCATGTCCGCCGCGAAGAACAAGGTATAAAATACGTTTATCCTGCCAGTAAGGTAAAAAACATATGCCACGCCGATAAAAAACGGTGTGAGGCTCGCGAGTTTTGTGCTTAACTCAATAAATTTGACAAACCGCTTGACTCTCTCCATAATTACGAACCTTTCAGGGCGTTTTGCAGCAAATCCAGCAGCTTTTCGCGCTTGGGGCCAGTATACAGCTCCGCCGCCAGCTTTTCGCCCTTTTGCGCGTAGCGCTGGGCTATGCCGCGCGCCCGCTCCACGCCGCCCGCTCGTGCTACAAGCCCCGCCAAGGCCGCGCCCGCCTCTCCGCGGAACAGGGCGGCCTGAGCCGTGCCGCGCAATTCCGGAGCGTTAATCAGCGCCAGGATAAGAGGCAAGGTTACCACGCCCTGCGCGAGGTCGTGTCTGACGGGCTTTTGTACAGAGACTTCGCTGGATAAATAATCCTTGCAGTCGTCGATAATTTGAAACACCATGCCAAGATACAAGCCGAACTTGCCTGCGCGTTTTACGGCGTCTTCGCCCGCGCCGCCGGCTTCCGCGCCTATTATGGCGGAAAGGCGGAACAGCTCCGCGGTTTTGCCCGCGATTATTTTAAGGTACAGGCGCGGCGAAAGGTCCAGGTTCGCGCTTTCGCGCAGCTGCCGGAACTCCCCCAGGCATATATTTGCCACCGCCGGCAAATATTCCCGCGTCAAAGACAATAGCCGTTCGGCCTGCCGTGCCTGCCCTTCGGCGTTGCTGTTCAGGACATGGGCCGCAGCAGCGGCAGCCAGGCAAAGGAGGTAATCGCCGATAATAACCGCGCTTTTCTTGCCGTACCTGCTTTGCACGCTTTCCCGCCCGCGCCGCGTGGGCGCGTCGTCTATCACATCGTCATGCACTAGGGTGGCCAAATGAAATAATTCTACGGCCACAGCGGAGTATACCGCGTTATCAGGCACAAACAGTTCGTCGTCCGCAGCGCAGATTAACAGCAGACGTGAACGAATACCCTTGCCTGCCGCGGCTGAGAGATGCGCCGTAATGTCGGCCACAGAAGGGTCAGCACGGGCAAGGGCGTCTTTTAAAAGGACTTCCGCGCTTTCCCGCGCGTCCAGCCAGGGCAGGCGCTGGGGTAAGGGTCGATTAAAAAGGTTAATCATTGTACAAATACCATTTTCTCACAAATTTTATTTTTTTCCAATGCTTTTTTAACCAAGGCAGTACATAGTAATCCAGCGACATGACACGTCCGGCACCAAACATTACAGCCACAGCGGCGAACAGCATCCACCAGGTACTCATGTAAATACCCGTGGTTGTTATGAACATAAACTGCAGGATAAGGGTGCAAGCGCCGGCAAAGGTTGTAAAAAGCCCTCCCAGCAGCGCCAGGCCCAGCAAAATCTCCGCCAGGACGATAGTCGTTTGCATAAAATTCTGCATGGGCGACGAGTACATGACAAATGTGTCCAGAAACCAGTCCATAAACCCGATTTCTACTTTAAACGCGACTTGGCTTCCGCTTACCAGCAATATCCGCGCCAAACCCAGCAAGTCAAAGTTTAGTAAAACGCTGCCTCCCGCCGCTGCGCCCGCCGCGGTGCCCGAGGCAGCCGTGACCGCGTCCGTGACCGCCGCGGCGGCGGCGTCCGCGGCAACCGTGACCGGGTTTAAGATATTGTCATAAAACTGATTTGCGCCGTTAAAGTAATCCGTCAGTTCGGGGCCTTGTAGCCAGCCTTCCGTAATTTTCTTTATCCCTTCGTACAGCCACCAGAATCCCAGGTACATGCGCAACGGCACGGTAAAAGCCGACACGGAGCGTGTGGATAAATGGCCGCCCACAAAGCTCCTGTTATCCTTAACCGTGAAAAACTCATGATTTAAGTAGGAGACAATTTTGTTCCAGCCAAGCACTTTTATAAAATAAATTAGATTGATAAAGTGCTTGGCAAACATGGCGAAGAAGGAAGGCAGACCAAAAAACCGGCCCGGCAGTCCCATATGCGCCGAACCGTACCGCCCGCCCACGCAAACCATTACGCCGTGGAATTTGGGCGCGTATTTTTCTAACTCGCCGGTTCCCGACGCGGCGGCCAGCAGATTATGGGCGACGGTGTCCGCGCTGGCCTCGGCGTTTTCCACCATTTGCGGCACCGGCGCGTTCTCATTTTCAGGCACGAAATAGATATTGTCGCCTGCTATAAATACATTTTCATCGCTTTTGGCGCGTAAATATTCGTCAGTCGCAACCCGCCCCCTGAAACCCGCAGACGGCGTTCCGTCCGCAGAGGGCGTTCCGTCCAGGGCAAGGGCCGTGCCTTCGACGCCCGCGGTCCATATAACTGTGCGTGTTTTTGTGGTAACCTGCTCGTTCCGAGCGTCCGTCATCACCAGACTGTCTTCACGCACCGCGTTTATCTTGGTTTTTAACATGAGGGTTACGCCCATCTTAGTTAACCTGCGCGCAATTTTGCCGGATTGCTTTTGCGGCAGCACGGTACATACCCTGTCCAGCATATCGGCCTCTACAATCGTTACTTCCGATGGGTCTATCGCGAAACGCTCACACAGGTGAGGCGCCAGTTCCGCCAATTCCCCTGTCATTTCCACACCCGTAAAGCCCGCGCCAGCAACGCAAAAGGTCAGCAGTTCCTTGCGTTTTGCGCTGTCCGGCTCGGACGAGGCCTGACGGAATATGTTCATAATGTGCTCGCGCAGCGTTACCGCGTCTTCATAGGACCATAAGGGAAAAGTGTGCTCCTCCGCGCCCGGTATCCCAAAAAACGCGGGTTTGGAACCTGTGGCCAGCACAATATAATCATAATTGTACTGGGATTTGACACCATACACTACTTTGTTTTCGTAATTCACAGCCACCACGCTGTCCAGCACCACATTTACCTCGCGCCCCTCGAAAACGCGCTTCAGGTCAATTTTAACACTGTCCTCTTCCACACGCTGCGCCGCCACTTCATGCAACTCGGTCAGCATAGTATGGAACGGATGTTTGTCAATAATTGTGATGTTAAAATCTTTTTGCTGTTTGCGTTTTCTAATTTGGCCGGCTAGTTTCTTGGCTGTCAGCACACCCGCGTAACCCGCGCCAATAATAATAATACGCTTCATTTGCTTTCCACCTGCTTTTCAAAAGACCGTTTTTTTACAAACCTATAAAAACGCTATTTATTATAGGTTATTATTATAACATCGGTTTATTTATTTGTAAACCCCATTGTAAATAATTGTCAGGAGAAACGCACCCATTTTTTCCCGAGCCTTGGTTTAACTGGCGTAGCGGGCATTTTTGCTTCAAAAAAAGTTGTCCGTTTTTTTGTCTGCAAGCCTTAAAAAATCAAGATTTGCGGGAAATTGATGCGTTTCTCCTG
>JAISYE010000194.1 GCA_031297485.1 Clostridiales bacterium | reverse complement strand
AACTTACCCCTATCACGGAGGATAAGCCCGGGGTAGGAGATGAGCCGAAGGGTGAGCCTGCCGACGAGGGCTCAGGGGATAAAGATAGCGGCGCTGGAGAGAGCGGTGCTGACTCAGGGGATAAAGATACCGGTTCTGGAGAGAGTGATACTGAATCTGGGGATGAAGATAGCGGCGCTGGAGAGAGCGATACTGAATCTGGGGATAAAGATACCGGCGCTGGAGAGAGCGATACTGACTCTGGGGATAAAGATACCGGTTCTGGAGAGAGCGGCGCTGATTCTGGAGAGGATACCGGTTCCGGTTCCAACGAGGACGAGGATAACCTTTCCGGCGGCGCTCCCGCCCTTCCTGAAGACAGCCCCGCTGACGGCGGCGCTCCCGCTTCGTCTGATGATGGCGGCGTTCCCGCTGACGGCGGTGATTCCGCCTCTGCCGACAGCGCCGGCACCTCTGACGAACCCGAGGACGCCGCGCCTGACAGCCCGCTTAGCTTTTTAAACAAGGGCGGCAGCATATGGCAAAGTTTTTTAAACCAGCTGAAATTGATTCGTGCGCGGTTAAATCCATGAGAGGGGGCGCTAACGCATGAAAAAGCGCGTTTCTATCCTTACTGCCATTATATTAACACTTGCGACTTTATTTCCTAGCGGGGCCCCGGTCTCAGCCGCCGCCTTGCCGGAATGGTCCAGTGACAAATATGTCCGTATAGGCGAGACCTATTCCCGTTCGCCTGTGGGAGACGTGCTGTTACAGCGCGGGACCCCTGTCAGCGTAATACAATCGGGCGAGGATGAATATCTGGTTACCGACAGATTCTACAATGTGGTATGGAGCGTAACGCCAGGCCGCGAGCCGGAAGTATTCGCGGGCCTGCTGGACCCGGGACTTTTGGGTACTGCTGCCGAGCCCCAGGGCGGATACCGCGATACGTCCTGCGCGGAGGCGCTCTTTAAGGACCCCTGGGGTATTGCGCCGTTTTTAAGCGGCTGGCTGGTAAGCGACACCAGCAACCACGCCTTGCGATATATTGCGGACGGCAAGGTGCAAACCGCGGCTGGCGGAGGGCTGCCCGGGCAAGCGGACGGCCGGGGCACCCGCGCCCTGTTTAACAAGCCCACTGGTTTGGCGGCGGACAGAGCTGGAGGGGTATATATTGCGGATACCCTCAACAATTTAATCCGCAGGCTTGACCGTGACGGCAGCGTGACCACTGCCGCCGGAACCGGCAAGACAGGGAACACGGACGGCGCGGCGCTTTCGGCGGAATTTAACGGGCCCACGGGGCTGGCGTTCCATAACGGCGCGCTGTATATAGCGGACACAGGGAATCACAGGGTGCGTAAATTGGAAGACGGTATAGTGTCCACAGTGGCGGGGGTGAACTTTGTGGAGCAGGAACCGGACTTTTTTAACGGCGAGGCTGTGGACGGCCCCCTTAGCATAGCGAAGTTTTCCTCGCCCATGGGCGTCGCCGTGGGCTTTGACGCCAGCCTGCTTGTCACGGACAGCAGCGGCGGCGCAATCCGCAGGATTGCCGGCGGCGAGGTAACCACCGTTGCCAGGGCGGACCCGGAATTCGGCGACGTGGCGCCTGTTTCCCCTGCGGGACTGCTGGCCCTGGGCAGCGGGCTGCTCGCCTGCGACGCCTTTTCCGGCATAGTGTACAGGCCCTTTCCGCCGCTCATGGATGTGACTTACGCGGACCCGTTTATCCGTGAGGTTTCCTTCTGCTATTGGCGCGGTGTGCTGCGTGAAACGGAAGAGGCCAAGTTCGAGCCGCAAAGCCCCCTGACCTGGGAGGCGGCCGCCGCGGCCCTAGCGCGGACCTACGCGGCGGAGCACGCGGATAAGGAAATATCCGGCATGACTGACGCGGAAGGTTTGGCCTGGGCTTTGGAAAACGGTGTGGCGGACGCGCCGGGCGGCGAGGCAGGGCTTAACGTCACAGTGGAGGGCTTTTGTTTAATGCTGCACCGTCTGGCTGTGTTAGACGGCGAGGACAATGGCAAGCGTGTATTACTGGAGAAGAACGTTTCCTACGGATTAAGGGACGCCTACTCCTGGGCGCTGGCCAACGGCGTGGCTGACGCTGACGCGTACCCTTTGGACTACGTGACGCGGGCGCAGGCGGCGGTAATGCTGTACAATTTTTCGCGCAATAAATAATGATGCGTAGTGGTGTATCCGTCGATATTTTAAAGGAAAAATAAATGTTTTTGGCCGATAGTCGAGCTTGCTCTCCGCAGCAGTTGCAACCGCAAATGCTGCGGAGGTTCGGGCGAATACAGTTCGTCTCTACTATGATTTATAAGCGGGTACACCGCTAGGACGTGTTTAAAAACTGGATTTCGACGCGAAATTGCAGCGGTTTCATTCGAAATTCCGCGCTCTAAGGAATGACGAATTAATTAAACGCCAAACTTTTCGACCTGTGCAATAGGTTTTTACTGAAAATGGCCCAAATAGTGAATTCCATTTTAGGCAGGAAAAAATTTGGTACTCAGAAACCCGCCCGCATTGCAGGGTTCAAGGGCAATTGCACAGGTAGAAATGCGAACGCTTCAACGCATTTCGTCTAGCAAGCTCGACTATCTCAGAAAAAGTTTGGTATTTTATACTTTCGTCATTCCTTACCCACGTTTGCATTGTACAACCGTCGAAGTTGATGGGGGTTTCCGTCCTCGTCGTTCACAAAAGAGGCGGTGATCACTCCATTTGTTGTGATAATCATACGGTACTCTACTCGCAAGCGAAAACATCTTCCGGAATTTTTTCAGTGTTTTCGCTTGTGAGCAACCGCCAGGCGGAGCGAAAAGTGAATTTCTTTTCGCTCCTTAGTATCCCATCTGTTACGTTTTTCTGTTTTAGCAGAACTTGCACAACCTTGTCTATAACATCGGCGAAATCGCGAATTTTCGCAATAATCCGCGAACGCTTATCCGGATCGTTCAAAGTTTCGGAGGTCACGTTGAATCCTCCGCCGAGAATTTCTAAGCTGCCCGGGTCGTTTGTATTGTTATCGCCTCCCCACATCTCGGCGGTTTTACGGTACAACGCGCTGATTTCAGACAGGAACGTCATATCAGAGTTCAACTCCAAAGCTTTCTCAAGGAAGCTATAACAGCAGCTGGCATTTGTCGCGAGGTTGCAAACATAAGTAATGCCGGTTTCCTCGTGGTGATACGGACGCTTTTCAATCACTTTCTCGGTAATGATGAGCGTTCTGCCGTCTCGCTTGTCCAACACGAACCAGTCATATCCGCCGAACTGGATTTTACCGCCCGCCCGGTGGTACAGGGATTGGTTTAATCGGTGCGCCGCAGCCGGGACACATCTCTTTGTTTTGCTGGTTTGCGTTGCCGCATTTCGGACATTTCATCGTTTATAGTTCCTTTTGGTGATACGTTTTGCCGTACCCTTTCACGTTTCTTGCCGTGTTGCTGACATTTCCGGCTTGTAATCACGAATACCGGCGATTCGTGTAAATCCGTACTTCTTCGCCGCTGCCTCGCCTGTCTTACGGAAGTATGCGGAAATTTCGGCAGAGGTCATTCCTTTCGTTTCACACGCAATTTTAGGTGGCGGGCTAAATGCGTTGATGGATGGATTGAACACGCCTTAGTATAATAGCGGCGGTCATCTCAATCGTCAAGTCTTCGGCTCCGGGCCGCTCACTCTAAAAATCTCAAAATCCTCGGCCTTGCCCTTAAGCTTAATACCGGAACCCAGGGACTCGAACGCGAAGCGTCCTTTCAAAGGTTCCGCCACAGCGCGGCTTACGAGAATTCCGCCGGGTGGGGCGTTGGACTCCAGCCGGGCGGCTGTGTTAACCGTGTCGCCAATAGCCGTGTAGTCCATGCGCAAAGGCGTGCCGATGTTGCCCACAACCGCCGGGCCGTAGTTCACTCCAATGCCGAAACTTAACGACCGGCCAAACCTTACCATCAAGTCCTTGGACAGTTCGTTGGATTTCTCCACCATTTCCATAGCGGCAGACACAGCCTTATATATGCAGTCCTCCTGGGGCAGCGGCGCCCCCCAAAAGGCCATAACAGCGTCCCCGATAAATTTGTCAAGAGTACCGCCGTTGTTCATAATGCACGTGCTGGTCAATTCCAAGTAATTGTTAAGGATTTTTACAACTTCTTCCGGCGCAAGCTGCTCTGACAAGGAGGTAAACCCGCGTATGTCCACAAACAGCACGGCAATGTCCCGCAGCCTGCCGCCCAGGCCCAGCGAGTCAGTGCCTTCCCGTAAGATTTCATTTACAATCTCCGGCGCCGTGTAGCGCTTGAACATGTTTGTCACGCGCCGCGTCTCTAAAGCCGCGCGGATGTAGTTAAGCGCCACGCTGAATATATACAGGACCGTCTCCGCCACGGGCAGCCATAAAGCGTGGATTACGACGCCCGCCGCGTATAGCCCCACAGCCGCGCCCATGCCTCCGGCCGTTACAAGCAGCCAAGCGGCTGTCGCGGGAAATATTTTTCTGTCCCAAAACCACAGCGCGCTTAAAAACGAAATAATCAAGAGGATAAGCGCCTGCGGAACAACCCCTGCTTCACGCTTATAATTCTCCCGCAGGAAGGAGTCGATGATGTTTGCCTGCACCTCTATCCCATACATCTCAGCCGTCCGTTCGATAGATGTGCGCATCATGTCGCCCATTCCCGTAGCGTAGCGCCCCACCAGCACTATCTTCCCCGCCAGGTCCAAGGACACGCCCGCGGTCACGTCGCTTACCGACGCCAAGTAATAGGCCCCGGGCCGCGCGTTGTATGGTATATAGAAAAAACCGTTCTTGTCGGTAATTGGCCCTCCGGATGTTCCGGCCCCGCCGGACGTTCCGGCCCCGCTGGTTTTATCCAAGCCGTGCGCTGCCAGGTATTTCTTTAAAATAATGGACCCAAAGGACATTCTCCGTTCACCATCAGCGCCTTCCACGAAAAGGAGACCGTGCCGCAGTACACCGTCCGCGTCAAGCAGGGCGTTTATATGCCCCTGGTCCGTGACTTTCTTCATCTGTGTGAATGGTTCGTCAAACCTTGTGACTACGTTACGCTTGATAAAAAATTGATCGTTTCCGGACGTTCCGGTCCCGCCGGACGTTCCGGTCCCGGGCGTGAGCTCCACGCTGTTACCGTAGATTGCCGCCATAGCGGTCACCACGTTGCCGTACTTACCCGCTGCTTCCGCAAGATAGGTGTCAGCCTCCGGATCACTTTCGCCGGTAAACAGAATATCCAAACCAATAACCGCCGGACGGTTGTCCGCGTCCCTGTTAAGTTCCTCCAGCATTAAGGCCAGTACGTTCCGCGGCCATGGAAAGAGTCCAAACTCGTTCAAACTCCGCTCGTCAATGCCGATTATCACAACCTCGTCAGCAACAGCGCCAGGCCGCTGGTAAAGCATGTCCGAAACCACCATGTCCGCGTTAAACAACGGTCCGCCGCCTGTACCCAGACGGGGTTCCGTCCCCAGAACTAAGGCGCTCGTAACTACCACCGCTGCCGCTGCCGCCGCCAGCGCGCGCCGTTTGGCCCCTGATCGCCGTTTGGCCCCCGGAGTTTTACGCCCAAGTTTCATGTCTCAAACTCCTCCCTGCTCACACATTCTATAAAGAGTTCCACCAGTTCCCGGTCCAGCCGGCCGTCCTGGGCCATGTCCCGCAGCGCCGCCCAAGCCTTCTCCGGCGGCATTGACGGTTTGTAGGGCCTATCCCGCGCGGTAAGCGCGTCGTAAATGTCCACTATGGTTATAAGCCGCACTTCCCGTGGTATACTCTCCCCCGCCAGTTTCCGCGGGTATCCCTTCCCGTTTAAGAGTTCGTGATGCGCCGACGCCCATTCGGTTACTTTTTTGTAGTTGCGGGAAAAAGTCATCTGGGAAAGTATCCGTTCGGTCATGACGACGTGGTTTTCCATAATGGCGCGCTCCCATTCCGTAAGCGTTCCCTTGCGCACCATCAGGGCGTCCCGTTCCTCGCCCGTAAGCGCCGGAATCTCGCCGCCGTCGGGTCCTTCGTGACAAGCGCAGGTCAGCGCGGCAAGCTGCTCCATTGTGCTGTCGTCCAAAAATCCCATAGAATTCGCCTTATGTATCAGCTCGTTCTCCTCATTAAGCGCGCGGGAACGCGCTAAGTATTCTTTGTCGCTGATACGGTTTTCCAGCCACATAACCCGGTTCGCCAATTTAAATATTTTATAGCGCTGTTCCACAATCTCCAGACGGCTGCCAAGACGCGTCTCCTTATCCATAATTTCAAGCGGAATGACCAGTTTACCGACATCGTGCAGCCATATACTGGTGATCAGCTGCCGCTTTTCCGCCGTGCTAAACACCCAGCGGCCCGTGGACGAAAGCCAGTCTATAAACTGCCCGCCCACTTTGACCATTTGCCGGGTATGGTTGGCGTTATAGGGCGACCGGGCGTCTATGGCCTCGGACATTACCTTTACGAAGGAGTCCAGCTGTTCGGACAGCTCTGCCGCGTAATTCATGTTTGTCAGGCAGATAGCCGCCTGGGAGGCTATGGAACGTATTACGGTCTCGTACTCGGCGTCAAAAGCCACGGTTTTGCCGCCGCTTGTGGCGTTGATTAGCTGCAGCACGCCTATAACGTCGCCGTAGTCGTTCTCCATAGGAACGGCCATCATGGATTTGGTGCGGTAGCCTGTAAGAGTGTCATACTGCTTTGCTCCGGAAAAATCATATCGTTCGCTGGCGTACACGTCCGGCAGGTTGATAAGCTCGCCGTCCAGTGCGCAGCAGGCGCACACGTTCTTGCGCGTGAGCGGCACCGGCGGCATATCCACTGCATTGTCCTTTCCATTTACATATATGCCCAGCGATTTTGTTATCATGGTGCGGAACGACAGCTCATCCCCTGTGCGGATGTAGAGTGTGCCACCGTCGCAGACAGTCAGGTCCATAGCGGCTTCCAGTATCATCTCCAGGAGCAGGTCCGGGTCCTTCTCTTTAGAAAGGCCGATGCTGAGATACAAAAGCCAGTGTATATCCATTTGTTTCATAACAGAAGCACCTCATCACATTTTCCAAAATTTAATTCCGAAAATTCATTTAACGCCTCTTGTTCTTGCTTCTTCAGCTCCGCGTCCGTGTGCTGGGGCGCGTGATGTACAAGCGTAAGGCGTCCGGCCCCGCAGCGCCGCGCAAGCGCCACGCCCTCACGCCAAGTGGAATGCCCCCATCCCACTTTCGACGCGTATTCATCATCCGAATACTGGGCGTCGTACAGCAGCAGCCCGCAGCCCTCCGCAAAACGGGCGAGCTCCTCCGAGACCAGGGGGCCGTGCTCAAAATCCGTGGCGTAAACAAGGCTTTTGCTTCCGCGCCCTAGCCGGTAAACAGTGCTGCCTCCCGGATGGCTGCCTTCCCAGGCGCGTACCTCTACCCCGCCTATATAGAAGTGTTCGCGGGGTGTACTGTAGTTAGCCTTCGCAAAGGCTTCCGGCCCTACCGGCCAAATAGGGTGGGACGCCACCCTTTCCACGAACTGTCTGGCGTTAAGCCCGGCCCTGTCCGCGGCGCAGATATTAAAGTTCAGTTCCGCGTCATACAGCGGCCAGAAGGCCGGCAGTCCCAACACATGGTCCAAGTGCGCATGGGTAAGCAGAATGTTCACCCGCCCGGTTTTGGGCAGCAGCGGTATAGCCCTTTGGATGCCGCTTCCAGCGTCCAATATTATAGTTTCCCCGTCCATTAATACCAAGAGGCTGGAGGTGGCCCCGCCGTAGAGGGCGTATTCCGGACCGTTTACCGGCGTGCTTCCCCGTGTGCCGAATAAGTACACGCTGCTATTCATGGCGCGAACACTTGTTCGGAATTACATTTAAAACCATAAGATGATAAAGCATTGCTCAAAAAACCTCCGTTTATAATTTTATACGCCGTTACTCATCAGAGGGATTATTTGTAGCCTCTCGATCCTGAAAACCGGATAGCGCGCTTACAAATTTATCATTGGGGATAATATTCCATGTATTACCTATACGCCGCAGGGAAAGTTCAAGTTCTTCCGAAAACCTATCCACATCAGGCGCGAAAATCATCTCATCAAAGCGTTCAGTGCCAGCCTCTTTCACCTCGTTCGCGCTGCTGGAAACTAAATCCCCATCGAATTGGCGCAAGAGCATTTCGGAAAAATATAGGCTGATTAAGTTGGGCGGAAAAACAGCGGTAACATTTACTGTGACCACGGCATCCGCGCCTTGTTCCGTGCTGTCCGTAATCTTACAGGACAGGTCAGACAGAGTTTGCTGCACGGTAGAAGTTTTACCGGACGCCTTCTGATTTAAACTCGGAACTTCCTCTGTCAAGCAAGCGCTAAAAGTTTCGCAGTCCATAACCCGATATGCTTCCAACGCTTTCTTCACTATATTTGTTGGCCCAGCGGCAGATTCTTGAGTACACGCTGTAATGGCCGGCACAAAACAGAGCAAAAGAAAAACTAAAGACTTGGTAAAAAATAAAATTTTATTGTGTTGTCTTGTGTTATTTGACATAAATAGGTCTCCTTGCCGGCTTAGCCCGCACAAATAAGTGACGTAAGCACAGCGCTGACGAGCCTTAAATATACATATGATTCTACTGCAAAAGTCCTTTTTTAATTATGCATTTGTCCGCAAACGGCATAGGCCTTCATATTATTCGTGTTTATTCGTGGTTTTGCTTTTTAGCGTTCGTCTAAGGCGTGTTTGAAAATTCTTTAGGAATGACGAAAGTATAAAATACAAACTTTTTCTGAGATAGTCGAGCTTGCTCGACGAAATGCGTTGAAGCGTTCGCATTTCCTATGAAAAAGTTTGGCGTTTAATGTCGTTCGTCAGTCCTTAGAGCGCGAAATTTCGAATGAAACCGCTGCAATTTCACGCTACGTCAAGCAAGCTCGACTATGATTAAAACCACGAATATACGGAATTTTAAATATTCACGCAAATGAATAAATATTACTTTTTGCAGCAGAGTCATTCAATAATTATTGATACTTCTTGCATATACTCGTTTAACACCGCCAAAGCCTCGGGGAATTCCGCCATAAGCACGTGCTCGGCAATAGCGGAAAGGGCCTTGCGGGCTTCCGGGTTTCCCGAGCGGGATTCCGTCTGGTCCAATACAGCGTATATCATGCGGATGTCCTCTGTTTCCAGCGCGGCCTTAAGGGTCAGCAGCAGCTCTCTGTCAGGGGCTGCGCCCCGTGGAGACGCGGGCGCTTCCTTCCTTCTAAGGGAGGCGCGTATGCGCTCCGAAGTACGTGCCAGGTTTCTCCTGAACCTTGAAAGGTTTCCCATTATATATGGCAAGTCACCTTGCAGCCCCGCGGCTTCCAGCAGCGCGGCCTCCTCGGACAGCGCGGACGCCCCAATGGTGGCGGACGCACTCTTAAGCGCGTGTACGTGGGTGGTGAACAGCGCCAGTTTGTCCGGAGGTATTTCCCGCCGATGCCGGAACTTCCGGAAAAATTCCAGGCGAATGTCCACATCCTTGCAGAACATGGCCAGCACCTCGCAGTAGTTGGCTTCCGAGCCCCCTGTAAGGGTAATGCCGAGCCGCACGTCCAGGTCCTTGATTTCCAAGTCAGACTCCGCCGGAGTTTCGTACCGGTCCCTTCCTTCTTCCGCCGAGTCCGGAACTTCTGCGGAAGCTGGGACCGAAAGTTCCGTATCTGTCCGCATTTCTTTTGGAATCCATTTCTTGAGAATTTCGTTCAGCTTGTGCATCTCAATGGGCTTGGAGAGATAATCGCTGAAGCCCATTCGTAAAAACATTTCCTGCATACCGGAGACCGCGTTGGCGGTAAGCGCCACAATCGGCGTATTCCTGGAAGCGCACCCCAGCAGCGTCCGTATCGTATCCGCCGCCTCCACGCCATCCATTCCCGGCATCATGTGGTCCATGAAGATGAGGTCGTAGCGGGTTTCTCCGGCCATGCGGACCGCCTCGGCCCCGCCAGCGCACAGGTCGGTCCGCGCCTGATACAGCGCCAGCAGCCCTTCCGCCACTTTCAGGTTGGTCTCTATGTCGTCCACAATTAGAATCCGGGCGTCCGGAACGATAAAATTCACCTTGAAATTTTCAACCGCTGTATAGTTTTTCTCGGAAAAGGAACCAATAGGAGTAAAATTATTACAAACCTGGAGTATAGCCGCCGTAAATATCGAGCCCTTGCCATACTCGCTGGTAACCGTCACATCGCCGCCCATGGCCCGGCACAGGTTAAGGGTAATCGCCAGCCCCAGGCCGGCGCCTTCAATTTCCTTGTTGCGCATTAAATCCACACGGGAGAAGTCAAGAAAAATTTTCCCTATGTCGCCCTCCTTAATGCCTATGCCGCTGTCCTCCACCGTAAACACCAGCCTTACCGCAGGGTCTGGTCCCCGCTCGCCCGGGAGGTGCGTGTAGGACACCGTTAACCGGATAAAGCCCGCGAATGTATATTTTACGGCGTTACTCAACAGATTAAGCAGAATCTGCCTGATACGCGCTTCGTCGCCTATAAAGGCGGCGGGTGTGCCCGGGTCTATTTCAGTGATTAGTTTAATCGCCTTGTCGCCCATGCGTATGCGGGTAATGTTTAGCACGTCGTGGAGCAGTGACGCCAGTTCGTACCGGGCCGGAATCAATTCCATGCCGCCGGACTCTATTTTGGAAAAATCCAAAATATCATTGATGATGGACAACAGGTTTGAGCCGGCGTGTTTAATCTCCGCGATATATTCCAAAGCCTCCGGCGTGCCATGAGACTGTGACGCCAGCTCGCTCATGCCGATTACGGCGTTCATAGGCGTGCGGATTTCGTGGGACATGCGTGCCAAAAAATCGCTTTTGGCACGCGAGGCCGCTTCCGCCCGTTCCTTCTGTTTCTCCAGCTCGCGCGTGCGCTCGTGTACCGTGGTTTCCAAGTCCGCGTTCATCCTGCCAAGCTGACGGTACATTTGGCTGAATCTTATGGAAAGGCTCAGCGCCGTTCCCGCGGTAAAGACAAAGAAGCTGAACCGGGACACCTGCATTGGGGCGTGAAGGACTAAGATATAAATTAAGTCGGTTATACTGCACACAAATACGATAACCGCGCTGATAACAAGGTTGCCCGCGGGCGTCCGCAAAATGTACGCGATATAGCCCGCCCGCCCCGCGGCGGCGCCGTTTTTCCCGCGTTCTTCCCGCACGTCGTTAATTAAGCCGTAAACCAAATCGTAAGCAAAGATATACACCACATAGGGCAGGGCAATTATATTCCATATAACCAGCACCTCGTCGCCGTACTGCCCCGTAAAAAATATCTGCGACAGGCTCATAAAGGCAAACAGCGCGCCCGCTATTTTCGTGGGCACCGTTAACCTTCCCAGCCTTAGGATTTCCACAAACGCGCCCACGCTGGCAGGCAGCAGAAACAAGGACACATACTCAATACGAATCGCTATCCTGGCGTCCTCGAAAACCTGGTAAATAAAACTGCTTGACGCCACAGTGTAGCAGCCTATTAAGAATGAGCATACAGAGTAATAAAGATTATATGGTTCCTCCCTCAGGCTTAAATACAGCAGTAAATGGTATAGGCTTACAAAAATATAAACGCCCAACAGCACAACAACTAGAATGTCCCTGTGGCGGTTTTGTATATCGAAATAATCGTCAATATAGTATGGCGACGTGTAATACAGCCCGCACGCGTCGTATGTAGGGTCCCCGACAATCCTGAAGGCCAGGATATTTGTTCCGGCGTGAAACAGCGTTCTATTCATAGGAAAAGAAACGTCACGCACAGTTTTGCTTAACAATACCCTGCCATCCTCGCCAATATGCATTTCAGAGCGGATTAGCTCACCGTTTAAATAGATTTCCCAGTTATCGCCTATACAGGAGAGGAACAGCCCAAGGACATGTGTCGAATCTTTCCACATGAACTCTATAGCCTGGTCACTCATTTCAAACGGTATTATTATGGTGAATTCCATGGGCTTTTTACCAAAGGGCGACAGGTAGGTCCGCTCAGGGATATCTTCCAGGCCCGCGTCTACAATCCTGCGGGGGACATTGTCGGGGAACGCCTTCCACACCCCGTCAGAAACAGGCACCTCGTTTATGCCGGATAAGTCAAACCCGACGCGCGCGTAGGCGGGAATCTGCCCTATATTTACATACAGCGGCGTCTGGCCGCTGGTATGTATCCTTACCTGCCCGCTTATTATATAGAGCGCCAAAAGCAGCCCCAATATTGTATAAATGGCAACAACCACTATTTGCTGGCGCAAATTATCTGAAATCGCGAACGCTGACGCCAGTCTCCTGTTTTTATTCATTTGTCGCGCCTCCC
>JAISYE010000193.1 GCA_031297485.1 Clostridiales bacterium | reverse complement strand
ATATTATCTTTGAATTGAAAATTGCTAAAGAAGAGCATTTAATGGAATCCGCCGTAAATGACGCCTTAAAGCAAATTGATGAAAGGAAGTATTGGGCCGGACTGGGAACCAACCTTCCTATTTATAAAGTTGGTATTGCTTTTTATAATAAACAATGTGTTGTAAAATCAGTTTTACATGAAGGCGCTAAAGATAAAAAGCCTGGTGCGCAGGCATTGAATAAGTTTTGAGGCGGCCGTCTCTTGCGCGGTTCTTGGTTGAAGGAGGGCTTTGGTGAAAGCGATAAACGGTTTGCGCGCCGTTTAGAGGACCGGGTCTTTCAAAGTTTGGATGGCAGGCTCGGCTCTTGCAATTTTACTGCCATCCCGCTATTATACACATGTATTTGGTCATCCGAGTCTTACCCGGATGTGGATTCTTAACGGTGAAGTATCCATTAGTGTCTATTCAGAGGTGCAAGGTGCTGTTCGTCGGGTTCTTTTAATTGAGTGTACGCGAAGCGAAAGAAGGGGTCTGGGGGCGAGTCACCATAGGCGCGAACTTAAGAAAAAATAAACAATCCTTTTTCTTAAAAAGGCTGTGCCTGAATCAAAAAGCGCTGCACCCACCGCCTTTAAGAAGGGGTCTGGGGATGAAATCCCCAGCGGGGTTTGGGGCAGAACCCCTAACGGTGAAGTGTCCGTTGGTCTTAATCTTTTGACCTTTCCCAAGCCTTAAGTTCGCACGTATGGGATGAGTCCCCAGCGGGGGTTTGGGGCAGAGTCCAAAGGTCTTAAGGTTTTAACCTCTGAATAGACACATCCGCTAAGCCGGACGTTCCGGCCCCTGTCAAAAGCAAAATCTTTTGGCGTTATAAGTGTCGGGCAGGCTCGGCTATTAGTCACTTGGGTTCCCACCCAAATGTGGATTGGAACAAGTTTTTAAGGGAGGCATTCAAATGAAATTTACAAAGCTGGAGAAAAGCTGGATAATGTATGACTGGGCAAACTCCGTGTATGCCACAATAATGGTGGCGGCAGTGTTTCCCATTTACTTCACCGGGGTGTGCGGAAGCGAGGGCGACTTTTGGTGGGGCATCGGGACAAGCATAGCCACCACCATAATGGCGGTGGCGGCGCCGTTTGTAGGCGCGGTGGCGGATTATAAGGGCTTAAAGAAGAAGCTGCTAGCCGGCTTTTTAGCGCTGGGTCTGGTTTTTGTGGGCTTGAGCGCCCTTACGGACACATGGCAGGTCATGCTGATAGGGTATATATTTTCTCACATTGGCTTTTCGGGCTCTGTGCTTATTTATGACAGCTTCCTGACCGATGTGACGACCCCGGAGCGTATGGACGCTGTGTCCAGTTACGGCTTTGCCTTCGGTTATATCGGCGGCAGCACGATACCCTTTCTCGCGTCGATTCTGCTTATCAGCTTGGGCAGCAATTTTGGGGTGGATTCCGTTATGGCGGTTAAACTCTCCCTGTGGCTTACGGTCCTGTGGTGGGGCGTATTCTCCATTCCCATTCTTAAAAACGGGCAGCAGCGCTTTGGCAGCGACGCCCCCGCCGCCCACCCGATAAAAACCACGCTGCTTTCCGTGTGGTCAACCATTCGTAACATAATACGAAACAAAAAAATTTTGTTCTTCGTCGTAGCGTATTTCTTCTACATCGACGGCGTGAACACGGTCATAAACATGGCTACAGCCTATGGCGCAACTTTGGGGCTGGATTCTACCGGAATGATCCTCGCGCTGATGGTCACCCAGCTGGTCGCCTTCCCCTGCGCTATATTATTCGGTAAATTAAGCGCCAGGACCGGCTCCCTTACCATGATTTTCGCGGCTATTCTCATCTACATCGGTATCTGCTGCCTGGGCTTCTTCATGGGCTTCGGCCTGGAGGAGGGTATACTGAACGTGCAGCAGGCCAGCGCAATCTTTTGGGTTTTGGCAGTCCTGGTGGGAACGGTGCAAGGCGGTATACAGGCCATTTCCCGGTCCTACTACGGCAAGCTGGTTCCTCCTGAGGCTTCCGGCGAATATTTCGGCTTTTTTGATATTTTTGGAAAATTTGCGGCTGTGCTGGGCCCTTCCCTTTACGCTTTAATAAAAGCCGTAACCGGCCGCAGCTCGTTTTCCATTCTGTCGATTGTGGTCTTGTTCCTCTTGGGACTGCTGCCCCTTACGCTGGGCAGGAAGTACCTTAATGACAAAAATTAAATAAGGAGGTCATGATATGGGAGAGAGTTTTAGCGCTAAACAAGCCGTGCGGGTTCTGGCAGTTACCTTAGCGGGCCTGCTGGTTGTCGCGGCGGCCTTCGCGTCGGTTTACACGGTAACGGAGCAGCAGCAGGCTGTGGTGACGCAGTTTGGCAAGGTGATTGACATTAAGGGCGCGGGCCTGCATTTTATAGTGCCGCTTATTCAGGCGCAGCGTTTAGTCGATATGACGACTAAGGGCATGATGATTGGCTACAGCAGCGAGCAGAGTACGAACAGCGCGTACACTGTGCCCACGGAGTCTCTGATGATAACGCGCGATTTTAATTTCGTCAATGTGGATTTCTATGTGGAATGGCGCGTCACCGACCCTGCTAAGTACCTGTTTAATTCGTCCCAGCCGGAGATAATCCTGCGCAACGCCTTGCAGTCGGAGGCCAGGGCGGCTGTGTCCAGCTATGACGTGGACGCCGTGCTGACTACGGCCAAGAGCGAAATTCAGGCCAAGATAAAGGAAGGCGCCCAGGAGAAGTTGGACGAGTACAACTTGGGCCTGGTTGTATCCAACGTCAGTATACAGGACACCGAGCCGCCCACGCCGGAAGTCGTCGCCGCGTTCAAGGACGTGGAGAACGCGAAGCAGAGCAAGGACACCGAAATCAACACCGCGCGGACCTATTATAACGAAGAAATACCCTCCGCCCGGGCCGAGGCGGACAGGATATTAAAGGCGGCGGAATCGGAGCGGGAATCGCGCATAAACGAGGCCAAGGGGCAAGTGGCGCGTTTTAACGAGATGTTCAGCGAATATGCCAAGAATAAGGAGATAACAAGGACAAGGATGTACCTGGAAGCTATGGAGGAAATTTTACCCGGCATAAAGGTGTATATTGATTCCGGAGCGGGCGACACCATGAAGCTGCTGCCGCTGGAACCGCTGGAAGGAGGCGCGCAGGAATGAAGGGGAAAATAATAGGGGCGGTCGTTGCGCTGGCCGCCTTAGTGACCTTGGCGGGGACAATAGTTGTAGTACCGCAAAATTATTTTATATGCGTCAAGCGTTTCAATAAAATAATCCGCGTGCTGGACACGCCTGGGCTGGCGTTTAAAGTGCCCTTTGTGGATTCCACGTCCGCGATTTTGAACAACGCGCGCATGTACGATTTAATCCCGTCGGATGTTCTGACGCTGGATAAGAAGGCCATGACCGTGGACAGCTACTGCGCCTGGCGGATAGACGACCCTGTAAAATACGTGCAGACAGTGGCGGTGGACTCGGAGGCGGAGCGCAGGCTGGACGCGTCGGTATACAACGCCGTTAAGAACCTCATAAGCTCGATGGAGCAGTCAGAGGTAATAAGCGCGCGCAGCGGCGCCCTTAACGAGCGCATTACAGAGAATGTGCGCGAGCAGATAAGCTATTACGGCATTACAATAATGGACATCCAGATAAAGAAATTCGACCTGCCCCAGGACAACAAGGAGGCGGTTTACGCCCGCATGATTTCCGAACGTGTGCAGATGGCGGCCCAATACACAGCCGAAGGCAGGGAGGAAGCGGAGATAATACGCAACACAGCGGACAAGGAGAAGGCGCTGCTGCTTTCCCAGGCGCGGGCTACCGCGGAGCAATACAAGGCGGAAGGGGAACGCGAGTACATGCGCCTGCTGGCCGAGGCCTACAGCGGGCCGGAGCGCATGGAGTTCTATGAGTTTATCCGTTCTATGGACGCCCTCAAAAAGTCTATGGTCGGCGAAAAGACACTTATTCTGCCTATGGACTCACCGCTTACCAAGTGGTTTGGGACGAAGTAAACCGTCGGGGCACGGTGTGGGGGCGAACGTAGTTCGCCCCCACTGCGGACCGTGAAAAATCTAACTGTTCGCGGTATATTATACTTTCGCCATTCCTAATGGCCTTGATCTGTTTAAGGAGGTTGTTTTATGAATTTGATACATGGTGATCGTTCTTATATTGAGATTAGTTCCTCATTTTTTGAGGATTTTATAGTAAATGGATCATTGTATATAGATAAAACTCAGTTTGTAGAGCATATACTTGATAAAACAAGCAAGGTATTGTTAATTACACGCCCTCGCCGTATGGGAAAGAGTTTGAACTTGGATACATTGCATACTTTTCTTGATTGTACCCGGGACACAAAGCACTTATTTAAAGATTTGTATATTGAGACCAGTCCGGTCTGGGAGACGGTAAATAAGTATCCTGTGATTTATATGGATTTTAAAGATTTAACGCCGGAGAATTATAAACAGCGTTTTAAGGATATGGTGCGAAAGCTTTCAGCAAAACTTATACCAATAAATCATTTTGATGATATTATGAAGCGGTATTACTTTACTGATGATTTTTCAACTACCATTCTTTATGATTTTTCTGAAGCGCTTTATAATCATTATGGTATCAGACCCTACATCATCATAGATGAATATGATAATTTGTTTATGAGCAGCGTGGCTTCTCGAGAGTTTGCGGATTACAGGCAATGGCTGCGGAATATTCTGTCGCCAGCTTTAAAAG
>JAISYE010000192.1 GCA_031297485.1 Clostridiales bacterium | reverse complement strand
GCGAAAAGAAATGCACTTTTCACGCCGGTTGTTGGTTGCTCACACACGAAAACACTGAAAGATTTTTAGAGATAGTCGGGCGAAGCCCGACGCAGATGTTTTCGTGTGTGAGTATAATTCCGTAATTTTCAGCAAGGTAAGAAACAGCGTTAAATTTTGTCGCCTCGCGGCTCATAATAAGGCCCAGCACGCCTTCGTTCATCTATATTTTGGACATTCCCCGCAGGTACAGAAGATTTAATACCGCGCCGTTGCCTTTCCACCAGTTTTTGCTGACAGCCCATTCTTCGGGGTATGCGCCCGCCCAATTCCACGGAATGTTCCATGAGCCGTCTTTAAGCTGCGATTTCACGATATAGCCCCACTCGTAATCGGCAATATTCTTGTTATCAGCGTAGAAAACGCTGCCGCGGCTATTGAAAAACCGTGACGGCCTGCAAATGTAGCTTGTTCCCCATTCGCCGGAAGTTCCGGATTTGGCGGTGTTCGGCGTAATAGTCGATTTCACGAGTCCGCGAAGCTTGGCAAGAAGTTCCTCGTTCTGCGCAGCTTCCCACAGGCGAATGTAGCACAGCACAGTATGCATATCGTTCTCGCGCTTACCGCTGAAAAGCTGCTCTAACGCTTCATTTGCAACGCGTTCGCCAAGCGCGTAAACATCGCTGTCTCTCTTTGCGAAGCGCAGGATAAACGCCGCCAGTGCCGCCGTTGGGTTGTAGTCGCCGTTGTGAGCGGTATTATTTTCGATATGCCACCACGGGGCGTGAGGGAAATCATTATTCGAGCGCGGGGCGTTATACCAAAACCGGCCGTCAAATTCCGCGCCGCTTGCTAGATAGCGAAGCATACCCTGGATAATAGGGTGCTTCGCGTCCTCGGCGCCGATTTCGCGCAGGATTTCCGTAGCCGCCCATGTCTGTATAGGCGCGGAGTTCGGGTTCCAAGCGTCGGCTTCAAGCGCGTGGCCGAAACCGCCGTCGCCGTTTTGATAAGCCGCAAGCGCGGTCAGCGCCGCTTCACGGCTGCCGCCTTCAAAGTGATATTGAAACCGCGCGATGTCAAGCGGCCTTGCGTTGCGGTACAGAAACGCTCGCGCGCGGTCATAGGTTGCTTTCATTAGAATTCCTCCAGTGTTATTAGGATGTGTTTGAAAATTAGATTCCAGCGCGAAATTACAGCGGTTTAATTCGAAATTCCGCGCTTTAAGGAATTTTCAAACACGCCTTAGATTCTCAGAAAATCAATATCGTACCGCGTTCCGTGGCTCAACAGGACGCCGTCAGACAGTCGGACGCGCAGCACGCAAGTGTTTGGGTCGTTCTCGTCGGTATGTCCGTTATCATACCATGTGGCGAAGGCTTTACGCAATTTTTTCATTAACTCTGCGTTCTGCTCGTCGCGGGGGTGTCCGATATTTTCGCCGATACCGTGAGCGGTAAACCACTCGCCGCACACAGCCACTTCGGGATTATCCTTAATCTGCGTCATCTTGCCCGAAAGCGCGTATGTAACGACATAGAACGCGCCGTCCTCGTAGAATCCGTTCACTATACGAACCGCGGGATGGCTGCCGTCCATTGTCGCGAGGGAAATAAGCGTGTCACGCCCAAAACGCTCGTCTAAAATTTTTATTGCCTCGTCGTATTTGTTCACTTCATTGCCTCCGTTTCATTCTCAAAATCGCGCATAATCAAAATTGCACATAACCACGTCCACACAGGCGAATCATTGCCAAGACCGCGCATGAAATCGGATTTTGACATTTTGACGGAACACCATTTCGTCCGCCGCGCCGTCCGCATATGAGCCGAAAAGCTCAAGACTCACAACGTTACGGTTCTGCGCAACGGGGTTGGCTCTGCCGCCCATTATTTCAAGTATAAGTATACTATCATCGCCTAAATATCCTATAGGTTTATACTATTGAACACCTTATGCGCGTATAAAGTCAAGAGAAATTTTAAAAATTTACTAATTGGATAATGGTATGGGATTCTTCTTTTTTTAAACGAAGATGAAATGAAAATATTTTTGTAAACAGAACTACTTTTTAGCGATATTTACGTCGGATTTTGGTTGACATGAAGGAAAAAAACATGTATTATAGTTAGTGGATATTAAAAATGTATATACAAATCTTTCTGGACCGGAAGTTCAGGCCCTGGAGGAAAGCGGCGAAATGCAAGCAGAGAGGAGGCCGCGGAAGTTTGGGCGGGCACGCTTCGCCCCTGCGGGGCGCACGCGCCGCAATCCGTAATATGTTTTAAGCACGAGTCGGGCGAATACAGTTCGCCCCTACAGCCGGCGCCGGACCTTCCGGTTATGGTCATCCGCGTCCCACTGGAATCGGAACTTCAGGCCCCCGGCGGATCGGAACACACAAAATTATCATCCAGGAGGCGTTAAAATTGGCTAGTCCTACGAAGAGAATGCTTTATGACGTGCATGAAAAGCCGCCGATAGCCAGAAGTCTTATCCTCGGCTTGCAGCACGTGTTCGCCATGTTCGGCGCGACAGTATTGGTGCCGATACTCGTAAACGGCGGCGCTGGGCAAGAAATACTGCCAATACCGGTGGCGCTTGCCATGTCCGGCGTTGGGACCCTTATTTATCAGCTTTGCACAAATAACAAGTCGCCGGTTTACCTCGGCAGTTCGTTCGCGTTTATTGCACCTGTAATCGCGGCCGCGGCCGGCGGCACTCCGGGTTCGGCCTACAGCGGCATCATGATGGTCGGCTTGCTGTACGTTGTGTGCGCGATTGTAATCAAGTTCGTTGGCAAGGACTGGATTGATAAAATCCTGCCGCCGATTGTAATCGGCCCCATGATTATGATTATCGGCTTGGGTCTTGCGTCGTTCGCGATATCGCAAATTGGGATTACCTCCGGTACCCCGCTTGATTTAAGGAACGTTATTGTCGCTCTTGTAGCTTTCCTTGTGGCTGTTTTCTGCGCTACTATCGCGAAAGGCTTCGCAAAGGTTATTCCCTTTCTTTTGGGGATTATTGCGGGGTATGTTGTGGCCTTCCCCTTGGGCATTGTGAATATAGACGCTATAGCCGCTTCCAGCTGGGTGGGAATTCCAGCTTTTAAAATTCCTTTCCTGAACTATAACATAGACATTGTAGCCGCGCTTGTTATGGCGCCTGTGGCTCTTGTCACAATAAGCGAGCATATAGGGGACCATATTTCCTTAAGCCGCATTATTGACCGCGACCTTATTAAGGACCCCGGCCTTGACAAGACCCTTATGGGCGACGGTGTTGCCACCTTTGTGGCCGGCCTTGTGGGTGGGCCTGCCAACACCACTTACGGCGAAAACACCGCTGTCGTCGGCATGACAAAAGTGGGTTCGGTCTGGGTACTGAGAATCGCCGCTATAATCGCCATTGTTCTCGCGTTTTTCACAAAGTTCACGTCGATTATTGAAGCTATCCCAGCCCCTGTGCTTGGCGGCATTTCCATTCTTCTGTACGGTTTTATCGCTTCAAACGGTTTGCGGGTTCTTGTTTACAACCGCATTGATTTTGGAATCACCAAGAATGTTGTTATTGCTTCCTCCATGCTTGTTCTGGGTATTGGCGGCGCGGCTATTTCAATCGTCATCGGCGACGCGTCCCTTACTTTCTCCGGCATGAGTCTGGCGGCAATAGTCGGTATTCTGCTGAACGTATTCATCCCGGGAAGCGAAAGTTCCGGGGAACTTGATTAGGAAAAATTCGTCAGGTATCCATAACCGTGACACATACAAAAAGGCCGTGGGCATTTGCCACGGTCTTTTTGGCCGTTTACGAAAGTTCCGGCGCGGCGGCACTGGAACCACCGGCACTGGAACCACCGGCACTCCCCGGCACCCCTTATCAAGGGTTTTTATAAGGCATAAGAACTAAGGCATAAGGCATAAGGCATAAGGCATAAGAACTAAGACCTAAGAACTAAGACCTAAGACCTAAGACCTAAGACCTAAGGCCTTGGGGCTCTGCCCCAAAACCCGCTGGGGACTTCATACCCGATAGTCGAGCTTGCTCGACGCAGACCCCTTCTTAAGGGCGGCGAGGACAGAGATTTTTGATGCAGGTAGAGTCTTTCTAAGAAAAGGGATTGATAATTTTTTTTCTTAAGTTCGCGCTTATGGGACTTCGTCCCCGATAGTCGAGCTTGCTCGACGCAGACCCATTCTTTTGCGCGTGAAGTGCGGTGGTTCTAAGGCGGTAAATTTCAACGTTTGTGGGTATAAACTCGCTTAAAACTCCCTTGCTGTGCTATTTTCATGTTGCCTTTTTCATATAATTATGGTTTACTGAAATCATCTTTATATCAGAGGAGGCGGGAATAAAATGCGGATTCACACGATAAAGGCACTTGCCGTCGGTATAATGACAATCCTTGCCATACTTTTCCCCTTTATGCCCGGCGAATATGACAGCCTTGCCGTTATGATTTCATTGGAGGCGCAAATGTTCGCTTATGTTTCAATACTGTTTATTCCTTTGGGCATAGCGTGGCTATTATATAATTTGGCCGTAAGAAAAAACGGCGGTGAATCCAAGAACCGTCCGGAAGTATCGGCCCCAAAGGCGTTTGCCGTCTGCGCGGCAGTAATCGTGACGCTCTGTTTTGTCGTAAGCATTTTTGCCGCGATAGGCGGGGCGGGAAGTTTCAGAGGGTCCGCCGCCCTCGGTATCTTATTGCTTGTCTGCTACGCCTTTCTCCTGTTCACGAAAATAATTCCGAAATTAACGGCGCTGAAACAGGACGGCGGCCGAAAGAGGAGCATATCCCCGGTCTGCGTGATTCTTATCCCTGCCGCCGTATTATCGTTCCGTTTCGCATTTGCCGCGCCTCTCGCGGAATATAGCAAAAATACGGCCATAGAACAAGCGGGCGTAATGATTGGCGACATTGAGGCGTATTACTTGCAATACGGATTCTATCCCAATTCAATCCAAGGGTTGTGGAAGGATTATTCCACGGGCGTGATTGGCATTGAAAAATATTATTATGAAACGAACGGCGAGGCGTACAATCTGTTTTTTGAAAATTTTCCCTCCGACATAACGGCGCGGGAAATCGTTATGTACAATAAATTGGACGAACACGTAATAAGAAGCCATCCGAGTTTTATGTTCAGTTTGCCGCCGGACGAATTTGAAAGATACAGAGGGTATTTCTCCGAGCGCTCATTGCCTCAGGAGCATTGGAAAAGCTATTTGTTCGACTGAGTTAGGGTAAGGGCATTATAATCGGGGCGAAATTGCGAAACAAATCCTGTTTATATAACAAGAGTTTAAAAAAACCAGCAGGCGGTTATTGACAAAGATTAAAATTCTACAGAAATGTGCAAACTGTTTCTGTGGAGTTTTAGTTTGCGCATTACCAGTAAATTCTTATCAAATTTTATTTTTTTTAGATTTTAACAAAACAGGTAAATGTTTACGGGTATTGCAACTGAGGAAACCGCATAGTATAATCAGTGCATACGAATTGATTGTTTGACAAATCTTTACCTTGACGTAAAGAAACAGAATACCCCAGGGCTGCAACCCTGGGGTATTCGCCTGCTAAAAGATCTCTAGCAGGTACCAGATGATTGCAATTAAGTTAGCTAAAATACAACTAACTTTATACAATACATCTAGTATTGATACGAATTGGTTATTCGACATAATCCTTGCCTCCTTTCAACAAATTGCGTCAAAAGTTGTCGTAAATGTATTATATATAGACATTAATTTTATTCGCAAAGGATAAATTTGTCTGTTGTAAAAAAACAAAATAGGTAAATATTTACGGGTATTGCAATTGAAAATATAACATAGTATAATATTGCGTATAGTAAAGGTCGCAATTGCCGATACTATGTGTACATCAAAATGTGTTTGCTTTGCATGTTATTGTTATGACGTGAGCATAACAGAATACCCCAGGGATACCACCCCTAGGGTATTTGCCTGCTATAAAATTTCCAGCAGGTACCAGACAATTATAATTAAG